>JAPKZJ010000071.1 GCA_026393855.1 Candidatus Aminicenantes bacterium | reverse complement strand
CTGCTCGTCTCGGCCGTCCCCGCCCGGGGGCAGGGCCACTTCGAATTCGGCTTCCATTACGGCTCCTGGAGTCTCAACCTCCTCAAGTCGACCTTCGAAGGCTTGGCCGAAAGCATCGCCGAGCAATTCAAGAACCAGCAGTTCGACAAGATTCAGGCCGACAATCCCGACGCCAACTTGCGGGAGCTCGACTTCCAGACTACCTCCGTTTTCGACTCCAGCGGCAAGGACTTCGGGTTCGATATCCGATGGTACCCCGCGGGAGAGACCGGCTCGTTTTCGATCGGCTTGGCGGTTGAGAAGATGACCATGAAGATCGGGATCCCGAGCTCCACAACGGCCATGACCATCGAGGACATGAATACCGGCAAGATCATCCATTTCGACGGCGCCGCCTCCGGCGAGGTTAAATCCACTCCGATGGTCTTCCTGCTGAATTTCCGCTGGGACATCTTCCCCCGCGGGGTCATCCACCCCTACTTCACGTTTGGCTTCGGGGCGGCCGGGGTGAGCGCCTTGGACGAAACAATCATGGCCTACGATATCAGCGGGACGGTGGATTTCCCCGGCAAGCCGGCGCAGACGATCGCCGAAACCGGGAGCAAAACTCTGCTCGAGCTCAAGGCGGAGGACGCCCAGCGGAAGCTCGAGAAGGGCAAGGGCGAGGAGCCGTTCGATTATCCGATCAAGTTCTTCCCCTTTGTCCAGCTCCATTTCGGGCTTAAGGCCAAGCTGGCCAAGTTCGCCCACCTGATGGTCGATTTCGGTGTCCTGGACGGCTTCGTTTTGCGCGGGGGCCTGGCCATCCGGCTTTAAGCCCTGCTTGCCAGGGCGGGGCGTTTGTAATACATAGATCCTTCCGCGATATTCCCTCCGGGAGGAGACTCCATGCGCCGCTTTCGCACTCCTGTTTTAGCCCTGATCCTGGCCCTGTCCTTCGGTTTGACGGCCGCCGGCCCGGCCCTGGCCCAGAGAGCCAATCCGTCCGCAAGCCCCAAGACCGACGAGCAGAAGCTCCTGGAGGCCATGCATCTCATCCAGAGCGGAACGCTCTACGATTACGTCAAGGAAATGGTCTCCGAGAAGTACGGCGGCCGCCTGACCGGGACGCCGGAGTACAGAGCCTGCGCCGAATGGATCGTCTCGTTGCTTAAATCCTGGGGCGTCCAACCGGGCGGGGACAACGGGACGTTCTATCAGACTTTCGCCAATCCCTACACCATCGTCTCTCCCGGCGGATATCTGACGATGGACGTCCCGGTCAGGGACGGGGTGATCAAGAAGTCCTACAAATATGAGGACGAGTTCATCCCCGGCGGGACCTCCGGCTCGGGCGAGGTTACGGCCGAGGTGATCTTCGTCGGCTTTGGCGTCACGGCCCCCGAGCTGGGTTATGACGATTACGCCGGGATCGACGTCAAGGGCAAAATCGTCCTGATGGATCCCGAAGTCCCCCTGCGGGCGGACGATTCCGCGGCCTTCAAGAAGTGGCGGCCTTACTCGTTCCATCAATACAAGCTGGAGAACGCGGTGGCCCACGGCGCCAAGGGCATGATCTACAACTACGGACCGATCGGCAACCCCAACAACGCCTACCACGAAGGGTTCGTCTATCATCACGTCGGGGCCGCCGTCACGGCCGACGTCTTCGCCGGGACGGGCCGGAAATACGGCGAGACCATGGCCGCGATCCGCAAGGACCTCAAGCCCCGCTCGTTCGCCACGGGCAAGACGATGTCGCTCAAGAACGTCACCGTCCACCATCCGGACGGGATCGGGTTCAACGTCGTCGGCGTCATCCCGGGGACCGACCCCAAGCTCAAGGATGAAGTCATTATGCTGGGTGCCCATCTCGACCACCTCGGTCGGCTGTGGGAGTTGATGCCCGGGGCCAACGACAACGCCACGGCAGTGGCCGTCGGGCTGGGCGTGGCCGAGGCCATCGGGAATTGCGAGATCAAGCCCAAGCGGACGATCGTCTTCAATTTCTTCGGTTCGGAAGAGCAGGGAGTGCGGGGGTCCAAGTACTATGTCGAGCATCCCCTGTATCCGCTCGACAAAACCCTTGTTTTGATCAACATGGAAGGGCCCGGCGCGGGGGAGAAGATCGGGGCGTCCGGCGCCACGACTTATCCGGCTTTTTGGGCGTTTATCGAGAAAGCCAACGCGTCTTATATCCATCGGATCGTCTCGGGCGGTGGGACGGGCTATCCCGGCCGGCCGCGCCAGGACTCGGCCTGGTTCTACTGGGCGGGCGTGCCGGCGCTGACGTTCGGAGCCGACGGCGGCAAGCCGGTCCCGTATCCGACCTACCACAACACCCGGGACGCCTTGAATCTGGTCACCCCCGAGATCATGGAGGACATGGCCCAGCTCTTCTTCATGGCCGTCATGGACATGGCCGACGAGCCGGTGTTGAATTTTCGGGTCAATTAAAGACCGGACGGCTTGCCGCCGCCTCGGGTATAATCAGTATTCCATGAGCCGTTTTTTCGAAAAGCTAAGCAAGGCCCTGGGCTTGAACTATGTCTGGTGGCATTGGCGATGGCTTCGCTTCAAGCAGCGGCTGAAAAGCTCCTTCTCGACGGACACGAACACCGCCCGCCATCTCCGGTCCCGGCAAAGGATCTGCCGCTGCGGCGCCTTGGCGGGCGCGGGGGATCGGACCTGCGGCGTCTGCGGCGCCAAGCTCCCATCGGCGGCCGCCAACTATCTGGCCAAGGTCTTCGGGCTCATCCTGCCCGGGGTTTCCCCGGTCACGGCCGGCCTCATCACTCTCATCGCCGTCGATTTCCTCTTCCAGATGATCCTTACGGGAGGGAGCGCGCTTCTGCGGCCGAGCCTCGAGTCCCTGCTGCGGGCGGGCGCCCTGGAATCCCAGCTGGTGGCTTCGGGACAATGGTGGCGGCTGTTGACGAGCGTGTTCGTCCATATCGGCGTCATCCATCTGCTCTTCAACCTGTACGCGCTCGTCAGCGTCTCGCATTTCCTGGAGCGGGAAATCGGATCGGCCCGGTACCTGGCGCTATTCCTACTGGCCGGAATCGGGGGATCCGCCGCCTCCTATGCGCTCCGGACGGAAGTCGTGATGGCCGGCGCGTCGGGAGCCCTCTTCGGCCTGATCGGTTTCTCGATCGCCTATTTCCGCCGGCAGGGGGGAGCGAGGGCCCAGGCGATCCAGAGCTTCATGCTCCGCTGGGCGATCTACGGCTTCGTCTTCGGGCTGATGGTGCGGGCGGACAACCTCGCCCATGCCGGGGGCTTCGTGACCGGCTTCCTTCTCGGCTCGATCATGGAATTCCGGGCGGATGAGATGCGGAAGCGGGCGCCGGCCTGGAAGATCCTGGCCGGGTTGTTTTTCGCCGTTCTAGTCATTAGCTTCGTGCTTCTGATCAAGGCGCCGCCGATCATCTTCCGATAGATAATCCCGGACGATTCGGATCAACGGATCAACAACGGCATCTGGCAGTAAGCGGCCGCCTTCGTCGTTTCCTCTTCGGCTTGGAGATAGAGCCGATAAGACCCCGAAGGAATTCCCTCCAGCCCCAGCTCGGCGAGCGTGGTCTCGCTTCCGGCGCCCCGGCTCTTCTTCATCACGGTTACCGGCAAAGATCGGCTGGAGCCGCTCCCGGAATCGATGAGGGAAGCCCTCCAGATGAGACTTGCCTTCATACCTTCCGGTATTTCGCAGGGAATAATGGCGGCCAGCTTCGGCGTCCCGCTCGGGATCTCGCCCGACAACAGGCTGTAGGCCGACTGATCGAAGGAATAGAAATTCTTCCAAGTGGAGTTCTTTTTGTCGATGCCCCCGATGAAGATCGCCTGTCCTCCGGCCGTTAGGAGCAGCGGCGTCCCGACCCGAAGCCCCGCGGCGGCCTTCGCCGGCATCGCTGCCCTGGCATAGGCCATCGCGGACTCGCCTGTTTCCAAATCACGAATGATGATCCGGCAGCGATACGAGCCCGGCGGGGTCGCCGAGTCGGCTGCGAAAATCAGGCTCTTTCCCGCGTATTCCGCCAGCTTGAGCTTCAATCGAATTCGATCGATGGTATGGTCCTGTTCGTCCAGGATGAGGGTCACGAGCTCGACGCTCCGCCCGTCGAATTTGTCGATCACCGCGCCTGGTAGCTTGGCCAAAAGCAGGACGCGGCCTATCTCGGCACCCGGCGGATGAAAGCTCGCGGCGGCCATCGGGAAGATCAGGGGAGCCTGGCCGCGCGGCTTTTCGGACAAGGCCAGATCGAACAAATGCAGCTCTTTTTCCAGGTCCGAATAATCGCTAAAGGGCTTAGGATTGTTGTATCCCGATTGAGCCTGGATCTTGTAATCGCCGGAGACCAGCTCGACTTTGATCTTGTGATATTTTCCGTCCCATGTCTCCTTGACCGGATATCCGAGGACATAGTAATTGCGGGTCATCTCCTGGACATCGCGCGCGATGTCAGGGAAGACGTCGATCGCCCCAATCTCGCCATAAGCCTTTCCGCCCGTCCCCTTGGCCATGAAGGAGAGCAATTCTCCGCCGGATTTTTTCACCGGCCCGCCCGCGGGAGGGAAAGGATTTGGAGTTTCCGTATTGATCGCATAAAAAAGCGCATTGGCGGCCGCGAATTCCCGGTTCATGGCCTCCAAGCGGCGAAGACCGTCCCCGTCTCTGCCGTTGATCACCGCGCCTTGCGAGAAGTAAAGGATGTTTTTATAACCGGGCAGGAAGCGGAGCGCCTTGGCCAAATCGCTCATCCGATCGGTAAACATCCGGAGGGATGACAGACCGGCTCGCGGAGCCGCCATGACGACGATTCCGTTCGCGCTGGTCATAACGTTTCCGGCGGTATCGGCGCCGCCGGTGTTAACTGTGCGGCCGGGCGCATCCCTCACGCGCCTCAGCGCTTCCCGAACAAGGGCGTGGTCCGTCGTCAAAAAAGCGTGGAGAACGACACCCTTCATGGTGGAATAGGAAAACACACCGACTTCGTCCGTCGGCAAGACCTGGGTATCCAGAAAATGAAGGGCGGCCGCCCGGGCCTTGGCGATTCCCTCGAGGTCGTTGGCGTCCTGGTCGATGAAGATAAAGAATTTTCGGTTCAAGCGCGTCTCGGGGAGGGGCGTCGGCAGGAGCGTTTCGCCCACCGGCGGCTGGGGCGCGGGCTTCGTTCCCGAAGCCGCATGCTTCTCGAATTCCGTGATTGTCTGCTCCTGACCGTTGTCGTAAATGCGAAAATCCGATTTCCCCAGGGTCATGGCCGGCTTTCCATCCTTGCCAGAGACATAGACCTGAATCAACTTCAAGCTGACAGAGACTTCATGTTGGATAGGTTTTTGTTCTTGGCCTGCAGGGACCACTAACCCAACCGCAACAAGTAACCCGCTCAGGCAAAGCGTGCGCTTCATAGGCACCCTCCTTCCGCAAAAAAGGACCTGCCTTATTCTTAGTTATATCAGCAAATAATATGCCAAGAGGAGGGCTGAATTCAGAGGGGTTATTGAAAATGGAGGCCGGCCTCCCGTCCTCACGGCAGGACAGATGTCCTGCCGGGCGCAGTCCGGGTTCCCCGAATCGGATTAGAAGGCCAGCGTCAGGCCGGCGTTGATCGTCAGAAGATCCGTGCGCGAGCGCCAGGCGTCGTAGACGCCGGGAATACCGGATTCGATCAGCCGACTAGATATGCAGCTCGACGACGTCCTGGTCCTGCAGGATCTCGTCGCGGGTGATCATTTGGCCGCTGTACGATCCCTCGCGCCAGAGGCGGGCATAAGCCAGCTTCTCGGCGAAGTCCTTGTGCACCGAGCGGGCGATGTCCACGACGTGGGCGCCCCGTTTCAAGACATGGGGGTCGTTGTGCTCGACTTTCTTGCCCGGGGGCTTGCTATAGACGCGAATGACCCGGAGCATGTCGAAGATCCGCCGGCGCAGAGCCTCGAGACCGTCTTCGGTGGCGGCGGACACGGCCAGGATGGGGATCTGGCCCTCGAAGAAAAACTTGAGGGCCTCGAGGTTCTCGCCCGCTGGATCGAGATCGGTTTTGTTGGCGATGAGGAAGGAGCGCTTACGGTAGATCCGCGAGGCATCCTCCGCCGGCGGCTCGAACGATTCCGGAACGAACTCGACCTTCTTGTCCTTCAGCTTGGCGAAAAGCGTTTCCAGCAGGCCGGGAGTCTCCGGCGCCGACGCATCGGCGACCACCACTGCGGCGTCGGCGACCTTGATCAGCTCGACCTGCCAGCTCTCGAGGTACTCGGCCGTGATAGGAGGGAGGTCGATGAGCTGAACCTTGACGTTTTCGAACTTCATCATATACGGAGCCGGCACGCGGGTGGTGAAGGGATAGTCGCCCACTTCGACCTCGGCCCCGGTCAGCGTTTTAACCAAGAGCGACTTGCCCGCGTTGGGAGGCCCGACCAGGATGACCTGCCCGGCGCCTTGCTTGTCGATGATATACGAAACGCCGTGCTTGGCCGAGGCCGTGGCTTTCTGCGCCTCTTCCTTCAGCTTGGCGATCTTGGAACGGTGCTGGGCCACCATCTTCTCGGTGCCCTTGTGCTTGGGGATGAGACGTAGAAGCTCCTCGTAGATCTCGATCTTCTCAGCCGGGGTGACGGCTGTCCGGAGCTTCTTCTCCGCCTCCAAATATTGCGGGGTCAGGTTGGCCGCCATAACCGGATTATACCAAAAAACGGGCCCGGCGCGACCCCCCGGCTGATCGGCCGGCGAATCGGGGCCCCTTCCCCCAACCCTGGGGCCGGAGATGGGTTTCGGCCACAAAATCTAGTGGATTTGACTCGTTTTTTTCCTTTACTCGTTGAGCCGGATTGGAGTATAATTTCCGATTGAATCAGGGGTTTTTAGAGCCCCCTACCGGCTAAGTTTATATTGCTTTAAATAAACAAGTTAGGTGCCCATGTCGGAACAAAAATATTCGGCCGAAAGCATCAAGGTCCTGAAAGGATTGGAAGCGGTCCGAAAACGGCCCGCCATGTACATCGGAAGCACCGGATCGGAGGGGCTCCATCACCTGGTTTACGAGGTTGTGGACAACTCCATCGACGAGGCTCTGGCCGGTTACTGCAAGAACATCGAAGTTTTCATCCACGTCGACAACTCGATCACCGTCATCGACGACGGCCGGGGCATCCCGGTCCAGATGCACAAGAAGGAGAAGAAGTCGGCGGCCGAAGTCGTTATGACTATGCTCCATGCCGGAGGCAAGTTCGACGACAAAGCCTACAAAGTCTCGGGCGGCTTGCACGGCGTCGGCGTTTCAGTCGTCAATGCCTTATCCAAGCGGTTGGACCTGGAGGTCAAACAGGACGGAGGCATCTACGTCCAGAGCTACGAGCGGGGCGCCGCCTTGGCCAAGCTCAAGCAGGTCGGCAAGACCAAGAAGACCGGGACCAAGATCACCTTCTGGCCGGACGATGAGATCTTCGAGACGCTCGAATACGACTTCGAGATCTTGACCCAGCGGATGCGCGAGCTGAGCTTCCTCAACCGCGGTATTCGCATCGCCATCACCGACGAACGCTCCGCCAAGTCGCACGACTTCCAGTACAAGGGCGGCATCCTGGAGTTCGTCCAGTACCTGAACCAGAACAAGGACGTCCTCAACCCCCGCCCCATCCTCTTCGAGTCCACCAAGGACGACATCGTCGTCGAGCTGGCCTTCCAGTACCACGCCGGCTACAACGACAACATCTTCACTTTCGTCAATAATATCAACACCCACGAGGGCGGCACTCATCTGATCGGGTTCAAGTCGGCCCTGACCCGCTGCCTCAATTCATACGCCGAGAGCCACAACATGCTCAAGGACCTGGGAGCCAGCAGCCTTTCGGGCGATGACGCCCGCGAAGGCCTGACCGCGGTCCTGAGCGTCAAGATGCGCGACCCCCAGTTCGAGGGCCAGACCAAGACCAAGCTGGGCAACTCCGAGGTCAAAGGCATCGTCGAGTCGCTGGTCAACGAACAGCTGGCTGCCTATCTCGAGGAGAATCCGACCAACGCCAAGCGCATCATCCTGAAAGCCCTCGATGCGGCGCGGGCCCGCGAAGCGGCCCGCAAGGCCCGCGAGATGGCCCGCCGCAAAAGCGTCCTGGAGAGCTCCTCCCTGCCGGGCAAGCTGGCCGACTGCCAAGAGCGCGATCCGGCCCTGGCCGAGATCTACTTGGTTGAGGGCGATTCCGCCGGCGGCTCGGCCAAACAGGGCCGCGACCGCCGCTTTCAGGCCATCCTGCCGCTCAAGGGCAAGATCCTCAACGTTTGGAAGGCCCGCCAGGACAAGATCTTCAACAACGAGGAGATCGGGTTCATGGTCGCCGCTCTGGGCACATCCATCGGCGAGACCGAATCGAGCCTCGACAAGCTCCGCTACCACAAAGTCATCATCATGACCGACGCCGACGTGGACGGGTCGCACATCCGGACCCTGCTGATGACCTTCTTCTATCGGCACATGAAATCCCTGATCGAACAGGGCTTCGTCTACATCGCCCAGCCGCCGCTCTACAAGATCAGCCGCGGCCGCGAGATCCTCTACCTCAAAGACGAGCGGACCTACGAGAAGTGGCTGGTCAAGAAGATTTCGGAGGACTTCAAGGTCCGGGTCAAGGGCCATAAAGAGATTTTCGAGGGCGAGAAGTTCCGCAAGCTCTTCCTGCGGATCATGCAGAAAAAGAACTACATCCAGTTCCTGGAGCGCAAGAACTACCCCTTCTTCCTGATCGAGATGCTCATCCGCGAGGGCGTATCCGACCTGGAATACCTGCAGGACCGCAAGAGCGTCAAGCGCCTGCAGGGGCTGATCGAAGCCAAGGACCTCAAGGTCGAGATGAGCCAGGACGAAGAATACGGCGCCTTCGAGCTGTCCGTCAAGTTCGGGGTCAACGGCATGTCTGTGACCTGCCGGATCAACCACGATCTGATCGAGTCGTCCGAATACAAGGCTTTGATCAAAATCTACGAGGAGCTCAAGGACTTCGTCCCGCCCTTCGAGGTCTTGAGCGACGGCGAGACCGTCGTGGTCGAGAACGAGACCCGGCTGGTCGACTTCCTGCACGAGAAGGGCAAGAAGGGCGTCTCCATCCAGCGCTACAAAGGCTTGGGCGAGATGGCTCCCGCACAGCTCTGGGAGACCACGATGAACCCCGAGAACCGCTCCCTGCTGCGGGTCGCGATCACGGACGCCGTCACGGCCGACAGCGTCTTCGACGTCCTGATGGGCGACGAGGTCGAGCCGCGCAAGAAGTTTATCGAGCGCAACGCCCTGCTGGCGCAAAACCTGGACATCTGACCTCCGAACCGAATCCCGAGAGATATAGATTATGGCTAAAAAAAGCAACCGCCCCCGCAATCCCAAGAAGCCCCCTCTCGCCTCCGGCGACGCGGGTGCTCCGGCCGAAACCGGGCCGACTCCCGACCCCGAAAAAGCTCCCAAAACCCAGCAGCCGCTGTTCCCGATGGCCGCCGACCTCTCGGTCGTCAGCCTCGAGGAGGAGATGAAGCGCTCCTACCTCGATTATGCGATGTCCGTCATCATCGGCCGGGCCATCCCGGACATCAAGGACGGCCTCAAGCCGGTCCATCGGCGCTGCCTGTACTCCATGTACGAGACGGGAACGGCTTATAACAAGCCGTACAAGAAATCAGCCCGCATCGTCGGCGACGTTATCGGCAAGTACCACCCCCACGGTGACCAGGCGGCGTACGATACGATCGTCCGGATGGCCCAGGAGTTCAGCATGCGGGCCGTCCTGGTCGACGGCCAGGGCAACTTCGGGTCGATCGACGGCGACCCGCCGGCGGCCATGCGTTACACCGAGGTCCGGATGAGCAAGCTGGCCTCGGAGATGCTGGCCGACATCGAGAAGGACACGGTCAACTTCATCCCCAACTACGACGAAAGTCTGACCATGCCCGAGGTCCTGCCGGCCCGGTTCCCCAACCTGCTGGTCAACGGCAGCTCGGGCATCGCCGTGGGCATGGCCACCAACATCCCGCCCCACAACCTGGCTGAGGTCTGCGATGCGGTGTCGTATCTTATCGAGCATCCCAACGCCTCGCTGGACAAGATCATGGAGATCATCCCCGGCCCGGACTTCCCGACCGGCGGCTACATCTTCAACCAGCAGGGCCTGCGGGACGCCTACCGCGACGGCCGCGGGAGCATCCAGATCCGGGCCAAGTCCATCATCGAACGGGGAGACAAGGGCGAACGGGAGCGGATCGTCATCAATGAAATCCCGTACGCCGTCAACAAGTCGCGCCTGCTGGAGAGTATCGCCGAGCTGGTCAACCAGAAGAAGATCGAGGGCATCGCCGACATCCGCGACGAGTCCGACCGGGAGGGCATCCGGATCGTGCTCGAGATCAAGCGGGGCGAGCTGCCTGAGGTCGTCCTGAATAATCTTTATAAGCACACCGCCCTGCAGACCTCCTTCGGCATCATCATGCTGGCCATCGTCGACAAGCAGCCCAAGGTCTTGAGCTTGATCGACATCATGAAGTACTTCATCGCCCACCGCCAAGACGTCATCCGGCGGCGGACCCGGCACGACCTGAAGAAGGCCGAGGCCCGGGCCCATATCCTGGAAGGGCTGACCATCGCCCTGGACCACCTGGACGCCATCATCAAGCTCATCCGGGCCTCCAAGAACGCCGAAGAGGCCCGGGCCGGCCTGATGGAGAAGTTCAAGCTGTCCCAGCTCCAGGCGCAGGCCATCCTGGAGATGCAGCTGCAGCGGTTGACCAACCTGGAGCGGGAGAAGATCGTCCAGGAATACCAGGAGGTCAAGGCCCTCATCGCCAAGCTGCGCAAGATCCTGTCCAGTGACAAGATGGTCATGGACATCATCGGCGAGGAGCTGCGCGAGGTCAAAGCCGCCTTCAGCGATCCCCGCCGCACGGAGCTTCGCGGTGAGATCGTCGCCGACCTGCGCCCGGAGGACCTGATCAAGGAGGAGGACGTGGTCGTCCTCTTCACCCAATCCGGCTACGTCAAGCGGACCTCGCTGTCGTCCTACCATTTCCAGATCCGCGGCGGCAAAGGCCGCAAGGGCATCAGCATGAAGGCCGAGGACGTCGTCGAATCGCTGTTCGTCTGCTCGACCCATTCCTACCTGATGTTCTTCACCAATATCGGCCGGGTCTACTGGCTGAAGGCCCTGGAGATCCCCGACGTCGGCATTGCCGGCCGGGGCAAGGCCATCGCCAACCTGATCGAGTTCCAGCCGGACGAGAAGTGCACGTCGGTCGTGGCCGTCAAAGATTTCGTCGAGGACAAGTTCATCGTCATGATGACGACCGACGGCCAGATCAAGAAGACGGCCCTCAACGAGTTCCAGAATATCCGCAAGGGCGGCATCATCGCCATCGGCCTGCGGCCCAAAGCCCAGCTGATGTGGACCCGGCTGACCGACGGCAAGCGCGATGTCGTCATCGCCACCAAGATGGGCAAGGCCATCCGCTTCGGCGAGAAGGACATCCGGTCGATGGGCCGGACGGCGGCCGGCGTGCGCGGCATGACCCTGGCCAAGAAGGACGAGGTCATCGGCATGGTGGCCATCGGCGAAGAGGATAAGTTCATCTTCACCGCCAGCGAAAAGGGCTACGGCAAGAAGACCGAGATCGACCTCTACCGCAAGACGCGCCGCGGCGGCAAGGGCATTCTGAACCTCAAGGTGACGCCCAAGATCGGCAGCGCCCTGGGGATTCTCGGGGTGGGGGAGGACGACTTGCTCGTCGTCACCTTCTCGGGCAAGGTCATCCGGATCAAGACGACCGCGGTCCGGGCCTCCGGCCGGGCGACGCAGGGCGTCCGCCTCATCAATCTCGACGAGCAGGATCGGGTCTGCTCGGTGGCCAAGGCGGGCGAGAGCGAATGAAGAGCCGGAAGGGGTCCTGACCGCTCCGGCGCCCCGTCCGTGCTCGCGCCACCCATCCCCCAGTGGGGCCCTTCCGCTGCGCGCGGCCGGAGCATCCGTCGCGTCACCCCTTCCGGCTCTTCACTCTTTGAGGAGAAAGGGTAAAAGAAATCCATTTTAGGAACCTTACCCGCTTCCTCGCCGACCCTATGCTGAAGCATAGGGCTACAAAGCTCGTGGGTTTCGGCCCCCATCATCCCTCGCCCTAAGTTGCGTTTTCCGGAATGCGCGATGCTTATCGTTCAAGCCCGCCCTTTCCGATCCGTATCTCGAACGATAAAATCGCATTCAAACGGCAAAGGCTACCTTGAGGGGAAGTCCGCGTCACCCGTCCCGGTTCTCTACTCCATGAGGGAAGAGAGTTTAAGGCCCCCTTCAGAGGATCCCGATATAACTTGGACGGTGCTTTCCGTTGACACGACTCTCCCGAATCCATAGAATTGCCCCACCTTAACAGCAGCCGCCAAGGAGGCGCCCATGGTCACGACTCTGGCCGAGCTTTTTCTCAACACCCTGAAGAGCTATCCCAAGCCCGATCTCATGTTGGCCAAGAAGGAAGGACGCTATACCCCCATCTCGACCCGGGAATTCGGCGATACCGTCAAGCATTTCGCCTTGGGCCTCCACGCCCTCGGCCACAACCGCGGCGACAAGCTCATCATTCTCTCGGAAAACCGGCCCGAATGGGTCATGACTGACTTCGCCGACCAGTGCCTGGGCGCCATCACCGTCCCGGTT
The DNA here is from genome assembly GCA_026393855.1 of Candidatus Aminicenantes bacterium. NCBI lineage: Bacteria > Candidatus Aminicenantota > Candidatus Aminicenantota bacterium. Next base: position 104,599 of record JAPKZJ010000071.1, on the reverse strand, counting down.
TACACGACCTTGGTGCCCGACCAGGTCAGGTATCTCATCAACGACTCGGATGCCACGGTCGTGGTGGTCAGCAACGCCCTGCAATGGAAAAAGATTGAGGCGATCCGGGAGGACCTGCCCGGCGTCCGGCATTTCATCACCATGGCCGCCGAGGCCCCCGCGCCCGGCGTGCTGACGTTTGCCGAAGTCCTGGCCAAGGGCCGCCAGGCCGCTGCGTCCGCCCCGGACGAGTTCGAGACGCTGGCCCGGGCCGTCAAGCCGGAGGACGAGGCCTCGATCATCTACACCTCGGGGACCACCGGCTTGCCCAAAGGCGTCATCCTGACCCACGCCAACCTGGTCACCAACATCATTGCCGCCTCGACTATGATCTTCTTCTCGGACAAGGACACCGTGCTCTCCTTCCTGCCGCTGTCCCACATCTTGGAACGGATGGTCACCTTCACCTATCTCTACAAGGGCTGTTCCGTGGCTTACGCCGAGAGCATTGAAACGGTGGCCGAGAACCTCATCGAGGTCCGGCCGCACATCATGGTCAGCGCACCGCGGGTCTTCGAGAAGATCTACGCCAAGGTCATGGACACCGTCCTGGCCAGCCCCGGCCTGCGCCGCAAGATCTTCTTCTGGGGGATCAAGGTCGGCAAGGCGGCCAGCGCCCGCAAGCTGGCGGGCAAGCCCGTAGGCGGCCTCAAGCTCCACCTGGCCCAAAAGCTCGTCTTCTCCAAGATCGTGGCTAAGACGGGCGGTCGGGTCCGCTTCTTCGTCTCCGGCGGCGCCCCGCTTTCCAAGGACATCGCCGAGTTCTTCCACGCCATCGGATTGTTCATCCTGGAAGGCTACGGGCTGACCGAGACTTCGCCTCTCATCTCCATCAACACCTTCGAGAAGCTCCGCTTCGGCAGCGTCGGCCCGGTCGCGCCCGGCGTCGAGGTCAGGATCGCGGCGGACGGCGAAATCCTGGTCAAGGGGCCCAACGTCATGAAGGGCTATTACAAAAAACCGGCCGAGACGCGCGACGTTTTCACCGCGGACGGCTGGTTTAAGACCGGCGACATCGGCAACCTGGACGGGGAGGGGATGCTGACCATCACCGACCGCAAGAAGGACCTGATCATCACGGCCGGGGGCAAGAACGTGGCCCCCCAGCCGATCGAGAACATCCTCAAGACGAATCCCTATATCGCCAACGCCGTGGTCATCGGCGACCGCCGCCGCTTCATCAGCGCCCTGATCGTCCCGAACTTCGAGAAGCTGGAGGACTATGCCAAGTTCTCCCGCATCCCCTTCGACGACCGGACGGCCCTTGTTCGCAACGTGCAAATCGTGAATTTCCTGATGGCCGAGATCGACCGCTCGACGCCCCACCTGGCGCCCTATGAAAAGATCAAGAAGGTCGTCGTCCTGGACCGCGATTTCGAGATCGAGCAGGGCGAAATCACGCCGTCCCTCAAGGTCAAGCGCAACATCGTCGAGGGCAAGTACAAGGACCTTCTCGACGGGCTTTATCGGGAGTAAGCGGGGGAGGCTGCCCCCTCGGGGGCGGCGGCCGGCTCAGCCGTCGCGGCGGCCGGGATCATCGGCCGGGGCGTTGGATTCGGACGGCGGCAGCGATTCGTCGCCGTAGTCCTTCGTCCAGTATAGGATGCGGCCGCAGGCTTCGCACATGATGATGGCCTTGCGCCCGATCAGCTCGTCCAGCAGCTGGGGCCGGACCCTCATCTGGCAGAGCGAGCAGAAGTCGTCCGTGACTTTGGACAGGGCGGTGCCGCCCTTCTTGATGTGGATGCGATTGTAAAGCTTGACCTGCTCGGCCGGAATCCCGGGCAGGACGGCGGCCCGTTCGGCTTCAGCGGCGGCCTTGCGGCCCATAAGATCAGCTTGCTCGTCGGCCACGGCGATCTTCTCCGACTTCAGCGTGACTTCCTGGGAGGCTTGGGCGGCCTGGGCGGCCTTGATTTCCTTTTCGACGTCGTCGGCCGCGATCATTTCGTTGAGGATGGTCTCCTCAATGGAGTCGATCTTGTCCTGGTTCTCGGCGATCTCCTTCTTGATGGCCTCGTATTCCTTGTTCGACTTGACGTCGTTCTGCTGGCGCTTGTACTTGGCCACGGTCTCCCGGAGCGTCTTGATCTCGCCCTCCAGGTCGCGCCGCTTCTTCTGGTTGGCGGCCAGCTTGTCCTTGGCCTGGACGACGACATCCGCGGTGGCATGGATCTGCTTGTCGATGGCGTCAAGGCGGGCGGGAACGGCGTCGAGAAGGGCGACGAGCCGGGCTATTTCGGAGTCCACATTCTGAAGCTGGATCAGTCGGTCGAAAGCGATATCCACAATTTGTCCCTCATTTCAGATGGGCCTACCAGGATTCGAACCTGGGACCAACCGGTTATGAGCCGGGAGCTCTACCGCTGAGCTATAGGCCCTAACCGGCCTCTTATACCATAGATCGCGGTTGGGGCACAACCGAAATACCGGGGTAGGCTTAGCCCCTTCGCGGGGACCGCAACCCCAAAATCGAGAAGAAAATATCCCCGCCCCCGGGGCCAAGCCTCCAACGGACGGGTCCGTCTTCGGCGGAAGTCTTTCGCCCTGGAGGCTTAGTGTCCATTGGTGAAGCTTTTAAGCTTCTTGGAGCGGCTGGGGTGTTTGAGCTTGCGCAGGGCCTTGGCCTCGATCTGGCGGATGCGCTCGCGGGTGACCTTGAACTGCTGGCCGACCTCTTCCAGGGTGTGCTCGTTGCCGTCGCCCAGTCCGAACCGCATCTTGAGGACCTTGGCCTCGCGCTCGGTCAGGCTTTTGAGGGCCTCCTCGATCTGCTCGCGCAGGTTGATGTGGATGACCGTCTCGGGCGGCGAGGGCATGACTTTGTCCTCGATGAAGTCGCCCAGGTGGCTGTCCTCTTCTTCCCCGATCGGGGTTTCGAGCGAGATGGGCTCCTGGGCGATCTTGATGATCTTGCGGACCTTGCCGACCGGCATGTCCATCTTCTTGGCGATCTCCTCCGAGGTCGGCTCGCGGCCGATCTCCTGGACGAGCTGGCGGCTGACCCGGATCAGCTTGTTGATCGTCTCGATCATATGGACCGGGATGCGGATCGTCCGGGCCTGGTCGGCGATGGCCCGGGTGATGGCTTGGCGGATCCACCAGGTGGCGTAGGTGCTGAACTTGTAGCCGCGGCGGTACTCGAACTTGTCGACGGCCTTCATCAAGCCCATGTTGCCTTCCTGGATGAGGTCCAGGAACTGCAGACCGCGGTTGCTGTATTTCTTGGCGATGGAGACGACCAGCCTCAGGTTGGCCGCCACCAGCTCCTTCTTGGCCTGGTCGCTGATCTTCTTGCCGGTGGTGATGGAGCGGACGATTTTGCGCAGGTTGGGCGAGTCCAGACCGACGTCCTTCTGGACGATCCGGATCTGGCGGCTGATGTCGCGCAGCTTTTCGGCCAGGTCCTCGTCGGGCTTCTTCTTGCGCGACTTGGCCAAGAGGAGCTCCATCTCCTCCTTCTTCTCCTCCAGCAGGTTCACGGCATGAAGGCGCTGACGGAGGATGTCGATGATCTTTTCTTTCTGGGTCGAGCGCAGGTTGAGACCGCGGATCGAGGAGGACATTTCGACGATCACGCGGCTTCGCGACAGGGCGTTACGGCGGTTGTTGGGGATCTTGTCCAGCTTGCGGCTGAGGTCCCGGATCCGCTTGATCTTGGCCAGGATCTGCTTTTTCTTCTCCTCCAGCTTGCCCTCGGCGATGTCGTCCTCGGAGACGTCGAACATCTCCTGGATGACCATGGCGTCGATCTTGATCCGCTCCTCAAGGTTGAGGACTTCGTTCATGACCAGCCGGGTCTTGCTGAGGGCCTTGACGATGGCTTTCTCGCCGCGCTCGATCTCGCGGGCAATGGCGATCTCGCCCTCGCGGGTCAACAGGGAGATGTTGCCCATCTCGCGCAGGTAAAGCTTGACCGGGTCGGTTGTGCGCTCCAGCCCCTGGGTCGTGACCAGCTCGTTCTTGCGCCGGCGGGGGATGATCTCGCGCTGCTTCTGGTCCAGGATTTTGATGCCGTAGTCGTCGATCGAGCTCAGGAAGTCGTCGAAGTTGCCCTCGGACTCGAGCTCGTCCTGAAAGGTCTTGTCAATGTCCTCGAACAGAAGGTAGCCTTGCTTGCGGCCCTTGGAAATCAGCTCCGAGATCTCGTCCTTGGCGATCTTGGGGTTGGTCGGCACGCGATTCTCCTCTCCGGCGTTCTTGGGCTTCATCTATGATTACGCTCCATTCCTTCGTTCGGTTGCCAGGGGCTGGCCGCCTGGACGAGCTCACGGGTCAAGTCCTGCTTGCGGCGTAGGAGCTCGACGACGCGGTCCTTGTCGCCGGCCTTGTCGGCCTTGCCTATCTCCGCCTGGATTCGCTTCACTTCTGTTTCCTTGGCCGTCCGGCGCAGGGCCGCCAGGCATTCCAGGGCTTCCGCCAGGCTGGGCTCGCAGCCCTTCTCAAGCAGGGCCCGGCCGACCTGCCGGGAAAGAGAGGAGTCGAGCTCCTTCTGTAACTCGTGAAGAATGAGATTCTTCTCCGTGCGGAAACGGTCCTGTATTATCCTAAAAAACGGCCCGCTTTTCAAGCTCTCAAATTCTCCGACCGGGCAGCCGGGCAGGATCGCAGGCCACAAGTCCTGCCGTTCGATCAGGATCTGGATCAGGCGGCGCTCGGCCGGGAAGAGCTCCCCGTCCGCCTCCGGCCCCTTTTCCTGCGGCCGGGGCTGGGCCACGCGGCGCAGGACCGCCTCGTCGATCTTGAGAGTCTCGGCCGTTTCCCGGAGGTATTCGCTCCGGATGACCGCGTCGGGAATGGCGTCCAAGGCGGCCAGAACGCCCTTGAGCACCCGGGTCTTGACCTCGGGGACCGCCATGCGCTGGCCCCGGATCGACTGTTCGAGGAAGAACTGGATGCCGGTCGAAGCCCTGTCGCAGCGTTCCCGGAAGTCGGCGGCTCCGTACTTTTTGAGGAACGAATCCGGGTCGAGATTCTCCGGCAAGACGAGGACCCGGCCCTCCAGCCCCTTCTCGAAAAGAAGCGGCAAGGCCCGGAACGAAGCCGTCTGCCCGGCCGCGTCGCCGTCGTAGGCCAGGAGGATCCGCGGGGCGAACCGGCTGACCAAGGCCAGCTGATTGGGGGTCAGGGCCGTTCCCAGCGAGGCGACGACGTTACGGAACCCGGCCTGGTAGAGGGACAGGTAATCGGTGTACCCCTCGACCAGGATCGACTCGCCGGCTTGGCGGATGGCATCCTTGCTGGTGTTCAGGCCGTAGAGGAGATGGCCTTTGGTGTAGAGCGGCGTGTCCGGGGAGTTGAGATACTTGGGCTCGACGTTGAAAAGCGTCCGGCCTCCGAATCCGACGATCTTGCCGGTCAAGTTAGCGATCGGGAAGATGACCCGGCCGCGGAAGCGATCATAGTATTCCCCGGGCTTCTTGCCGGGCAGGGCCAGGCCGGCCTGCTCCAAGAGGGCCAGGGAGACGCCCTTGGCCTTGAAATAGGAAGTCTGGGCGTCCCAGGAATTGGGCGCATAGCCGATCCGGAATTCCTCGATGATCTCGTCCGAGACGCCGCGCTTCTTCAAGTACTCGAGGGCCTTGCGGCCTTCCTGCGTCGAGGTGAGGCTTTTGCGGAAGAAGGCCAGGGCTGACTCGTTCAGCTTGACCAGCTGTTCCTCGAGTTTAAGGGCCTGGGGGCTGAGCTTGCGCTGATCGGGGATGGGGACGTGATAGCGCTCGGCCATGGCCCGCAGGGCCTCGGGAAAGGTCAGATTTTCCTTCTCCATGACCAGGGAGAAGACGTCGCCGCCCACACCGCAGCCGAAGCAGTGGTAGAGCTGTTTGTCCGCGTCAACGGTGAAGGAAGGCGATTTCTCGTTATGAAAGGGGCAGAGCCCGACATGCTTGTGGCCGCGGGCGCGCAAAGTCGTATATTGCGAGGCGATCTCGATGATGTTGGCGGCTTGGCGGACTTGTTCGACGATTTCCATGGAATGGCCGGGGTCAGGCGAAAAATTTACCTCAATATAGGGTCCGATCCACTCAAAGTCAAGAAAAACATCGGCTTAGGCGGATAAATTGACCCTATTTCAGGCCTGCGGATCGGTCCTTTTCTGTCGAAAATTGTTAAGTTATTGATATGGAATAAATTACCAGTGTGTTCTGAATCCTTGACTGGGATCGATCCCGTTTCAGAGGTGATTGATCAAACTGGCCAAGTAGGCCGCTCCGAAGCCGTTGTCGATATTGACGACCCCCACTCCGCCCGGGCAGGAGTTGAGCATGGCCAGCAGGGCGGCGACGCCCTTGAAGCTGGCCCCGTAGCCGACGCTCGTCGGGACGGCGATGATGGGGACGGAGAAAAGCCCCGCGACGACGCTGGGCAGCGCCCCTTCCATCCCGGCGCAGGTGATGATGACCCGGGCTTCCTTAATCCGCTTGTATTCGCCCAGAAGGCGGTGGAGGCCGGCGACGCCGACATCGTAGGCCCGTTCGACCTTGTTGCCGAGCATCTCACAGGTGACGCGGGCTTCTTCGGCTACGGCCATGTCCGAAGTTCCGGCGGTCAGGATGAAGACCCGGCCCTTGCCGGGAAGCGGCGGCCTTTGGCGGAGAAACGCGATCTTCCCGTCGGCGTTGTAGGCGGCCTTGGGAACGGCCCGTTTCAGCTTGGCGAAGGAGGCGGCTTCGATCCGGGTGACGAGGAGGCTGCACCCTTTGGCCAAGATGGCCTTGGCGATGCGCACGATCTGATTGTCCGTCTTGCCCAGACCATAGATGACCTCGGGAAAGCCCTTGCGGAGCTCCCGGTGGTGGTCGATCTTGGCGAAATCCAAATCCTCGTAGGGGTAGTCCTTCAGGACGCCCATGGCGTCGTGGGGCGTGAGGGTCCCTTTGCGGACCCGTTCCAGGATGGCTTCGAGCTGGCTCTTCATGTCGGGATTCTACCACGAGAGGCCCATACGGCCGAAACCCGCCGCGGATTTGACCGGAACGCTCCGTCCCCATAGAATAGCCGCATGCCCGCCCAGAGAACCCTCCGCCGCCCGGCCGATGTCTCCGGCCTGGGCGTCCACTCCGGGAAACCGGTCAGCCTTCGGATCCTCCCTTCGGATGGGGGGACGATCATCTTCCGCCGGCCCGACCTGGGCGGCGCGGAGATGGGGCTGGCTTTGGACCGCGTCGAATCCCGCAACAGCACGGCCCTGGTCGGCGAGCGGTTCACGGTCAGGACCGTGGAGCATCTCCTGGCCGCCTTGCAATCCTATGGGGTGTTCAGCGTGATTCTGGCCGTGGACGCCGACGAGATGCCGATCATGGACGGCAGCGCCCTGCCTTTTGTTCGGGCGATCGAAGAGGCCGGCCTGCGGGAGCTGGATCGCCCCGCCGCCGGGATGCGGATCGTCAGGCCTCTGGTCCTGGAAGACAGCGGGGCCTGGGTTCGGTTGGACCCGATCCCCGGGGACGGCCCAGCCGTCCTCGACTATACGATCGTATACGAGCATCCCGCGATCGGGACGTCCCGCCTGGAGCGGCCTCTGACGCCGGAGGCCTTTGCGGCCGAGATCGCGCCTGCCAGGACTTTCGGCTTTCTGAAAGATGTCGAATCGCTGCACGCCCGGGGCTTGGCTCTGGGCGCTTCGCTGGCCAACACCGTGGCCCTGGATGAAGCGGGCGTCGTCAACCCGCCGCTGCGGTTTCCGGACGAGTTCGTCCGCCACAAGCTGCTGGATCTTGCGGGCGATCTGGCCCTGCTCGGCCGCCCGTTCCTCGGCCGAGCGTCCGCCTTCCGGGCCGGCCACCGGCTCCACCTTGAAGCCGTCAAAGCGCTTCTAAATCGACCGGACTGCTGGGAACCGTTTGAATAATTGAATTTTTCGGATTCATACGTTCGCGGCGCTGAAACCCCGATTTTTAAATCGGGGTCATAAGCGCCGCTCAGGATTAACCCTGTTAATACCCCTGGCTTCAGCCCGCCCTCATCCGCTTCGCGGCTGAGGACTGCAACCCCGTCGTCGAACCGCCGGGGCGGAAGCCGAGCCCGGGGTATCGAGCGGGTTTATTCCGAACTCCTCTTGAGCAAAAGGGGGCAAACCTCTCCCAAACACATAAAATTGAACGCTTAGCCAAACAGGAAGGGTCCCGATCCGACTTTGTTTCTGACCGCTGCTCACGATACGATGGAAGCCGAATGGAGAAGGCTCCTTGGGGGGGAGGCAGAGACGGCCCGGTCGGAGACCGGGACGGAACGTTGGAGGGGGACCCGGATAAAGGGTCCACCTCCAAGGGAATCCCCTGAGCCCTATATTGGACTTATTACCCCGGCTTGTGTAAAATACGACCCATCTTCGTGTTGGGAGTGCATTAGTGAAAGACGAACGGACAAAAAAGGACGAATACCAGAAGGCGCTGGCCGCTTATTCCGAGGCTCTGAAGGAATTCCGCAAGGGCCGTTTCGAGAAAGCGGCGGAACTGCTCCGCTCCCTTTTGGAGAAGCACGCCTCGGAGCGCGAGTTCGCCGATCGGGCCCGGACCTACCTGGCCATCTGCGAGGAGAAGCTGCGGGAGCCCCGGGAATTGCCGACACCCAAGACCTTCTCGGACTTCTGCCACCACGGCGTCTACCGGATGAATCGGGGCGAGTTTGAGGAAGCCCAGAAGATGCTCGATAAGGCGGCCAAGCTCGATCCCGATGCCGCCATCGTTCCTTATCTGAACGCGGCCCTCCTGACCGCCATGGGCAAGCTTGACGAAGGCCTCGAATTCCTGAAGAAAGCCATCCTGGCGGATAAAGCCTACAAGATCATGGCCCAGAACGAGCACGATTTCGAGCCTCTGTGGGAGGACAAGCGCTTTAAGCTACTGACGCGCATGGCATGAGAACGCGGCTGACCGCAATTGTTTTAGCCGGGGGGAAGGGGACGCGGTACCGATCTGCAACTCCCAAATCCCTCCATCCCTTGCTCGGGAATACCCCTCTCGCGCTGGCCCTGGACGCGGCCCGCGGCGCCGGCGCGACCCGCCTGATCGTCGTCTGCGACCGCGGCGACGAGGCCACGGCTCGGGCGGCCCGGGAGGCGGGAGCCGCGGACGTCGTGCAAGCCGATCCGGACGGAACGGCCGGTGCCGTCGCTGCGGCCCGCGCCGCCTTGGCCGGCGAAACCGAAAGCGATCTCCTGATCCTCCCGACGGTCTACCCGCTGCTCCGCCCCGAAACGCTGGCCGAGCTGTTGAAATTCCACCGCAAACGCCGGGCTTCCCTGACGATCCTCAGCGCCGTTGTGGCCGACCCTCGCGGTTTTGGGCGCGTCCTAAGGGGTGATGAAGGGGCGCTGCGGATCGTGCCCGAAAGCGAGGTCGCCGGCGCCGCCCTGGCCGTGACCGAGATCGGCACCGGGGTCGGCTGCGCCCGGGCCGGCCTTCTGTTCGGGGCCTTGCGGTCCGGCCGAAGGGGCGGCGCGCCCGGCGAACGCGACTGGCAGGCGGCGGCGGAAACTCTCTCCCAGCGCGGCGAGCGGGTGGAAGCCTTCGCGACACCCGGACCCGAAGAGATCATCCCCCTTGCCACCAGGGCCGACGCCGCTCGCATCCGGGCGGCCCTGCGGGACCGGACGAACCTCCGTTTGGCCGAAGCCGGGGTCACGATCATCGACCCCGCCACGGCCTGGATCGACCTCGGCGTCCGGATCGGGCCCGACTCGATCGTGAACCCGTTCTGCGTCCTCGAGGGGGCGACGACGATCGGCGCCTGGACCCGGATCGGGCCGGGGTGCCATATCCGGAACGCGGTCATCGGCGACGATGTCGCCGTTTCGGCCTCGACTGTGATCGACGACGCCGTCCTTGAAGACCGCGTCTCGATCGGGCCGTTCGCCCGGCTGCGGGCCGGCACCGTCCTGCGGGCCGGGGCCCATGTCGGGAATTTCGTCGAGATGAAGAAGTCGGATTTCGGCCCCGGGGCCAAGGCCGGGCATCTCTCCTACCTGGGCGACAGCGAGGTCGGGGAGGGCGTCAACATCGGAGCGGGGACCATCACCTGCAATTATGACGGGGTCCGCAAGAACCGAACGGTCATTGAAGCCGGCGCCTTTATCGGCTCGGGCTCGGAGCTGGTGGCGCCCGTCCGGATCGGCCGCGGCGCTTATGTGGCGGCAGGCTCGGTCATCGTCGAGGATGTCCCGGCCGAAGCGCTGGCCATCGCCCGCGGCCGGCAGACGGTCAAGGACGGCTGGGCCCGGCGGCGTCGCGAGCAGAACGAGCGGGCCAAAACCGATGCCGGGAAATGAACCCGGCGAAAATGAGGGGGGAGCATGTGCGGGATCATCGGATACGTCGGTCCGCGGGACGTCGTCCCGCTCATCATCGAGGGGTTAAAGAAGCTCGAATACCGCGGCTATGACTCGGCCGGCGTCGCGGTCGTCGCAGACGGCGAAATCAAGGTCCGGCGCGTCCAGGGAAAGATTTCGGTCCTGGAGGAATCGCTGGCCCGGGAACCGCTGCGGGGCGCCTACGGCATCGGTCACACCCGCTGGGCGACGCACGGCCGGCCGAGCGAAGAGAACGCCCACCCCCATCGCGACTGCACGGGCGAGATCGTTATCGTCCATAACGGCATCATCGAGAACTATCTGGCCCTCAAGGCCGAGCTCAAGGCGGAGGGACACGTCTTCAAGACCGAGACCGACACCGAGGTCATCGTCCATCTGATCGAAAAGCACTTCCGGGGAAACCTGGAGGAAGCCTTCCGCGCCGCCATCGCCCGGCTGGAAGGGGCCTTCGCTGTGGCCGCGATCGCGGCCAAGGACCCCGGCCGGATCGTGGCCGCCAAGATCGGTCCGCCGGCCGTCGTCGGGCTGGGCGACGGAGAAACGTTCCTCTCCTCGGACATCAACCCGATCCTGGCCTACACCCCGCGGATCGTCTTTCTGGAGGACGGTGAAATGGCCGTGCTCGACGCCGGCGGGGCCCGGTTCACCGATTTTTCCGGCCGCCCGCTGGAGAAGAAGGTCGAGGTCCTGGCCTGGAACCCGATGATGATCGAGAAACGGGGCTTCAAGCATTTTATGCTCAAGGAGATCTTCGAACAGCCCGAAGTCGTGCGGGACACCTTGGCCGGCCGGACCTCCCTGGACGCGGGCGAGGTCAAGCTGGATGAGATCGGCATCCCGGCCGCGGTCTGGACGAGCGTCCGCAAGGCGGTTATCATCGCCTGCGGCACGTCCTATCACGCCGGCCTGGTCGGCAAGTATCTGATGGAGTCGCTGGCCCGCGTCCCCACGGACGTCGAGTTTGCTTCGGAATACCGCTATCGGGATTTCATCCTGGACAAGGACACCCTGGTCGTCGTCATCTCCCAGTCGGGGGAGACGGCGGACACCCTGGCCGCTCTGCGGGCCTCCAAGGACCGGGCCGCAACCGTCCTGGCCGTCACCAACGCCGTCAGCTCCTCGATCGCCCGCGAAGCCCACGGCGTCCTCTACACTCATGCCGGACCGGAAATCGGGGTTGCGGCGACCAAGACGTTCACGGCCCAGCTGACCGCCTTGGCCCTGATCGCCCTGCACCTGGGGCAGGTCCGCGGCAGCCTGGACCGGGAGTCGCGAGTCGCCCTGATCGAAGAGCTGCACCGCCTGCCGCACAAGATGGAGCGCGCTCTGGCCCGGGCCCGCGAAGTCGAGGACTTGGCCGCCCGCTTCGCCGGATTCAGCCACTTCCTCTTCCTGGGCCGTTGGGTCAATTTTCCCGTGGCCATGGAGGGGGCTCTCAAGCTCAAGGAGATCTCCTACATCCACGCCGAGGCTTACGCGGGCGGGGAGATGAAGCACGGGCCGATTGCCCTGATCGACGAGAAGATGCCGACTATGGCCATCGTCCCAAAGGATCGCGTCTACGAGAAGACGCTCAGCAACATCGCCGAGATCAAAGCCCGCTCGGGCTGCGTCCTGGCCGTGGCCACCGAGGACGACGAACGGATCGCCGATTTGGTCGACGTAACCCTCCGGATTCCCGCCGTCCATCCGCTGCTCGTGCCGTTTCTGGCGGTGCTGCCCCTCCAGCTCTTCGCCTACTATATCGCGGCCAAGCGCGGCGCCGACGTGGATCAGCCCCGCAACCTGGCCAAGTCCGTGACCGTGGAGTAGGGGGCCGGTCGGAAAAGAATCTCGCGGCATCGCCGAAGGAGACATCGATGAGCGCCGATTGGACCGACTCCGACATGACCCGGTACACCTGCCGCCGCGCCGCCGGCCCCATTCTCGTCGACGGCAAGCTGGACGAACCGTCCTGGCGGAATGCGCCCCGGTCGCCGCGGTTCGTGGACATGATCACCGGCCGACCGGGATTCATGGAGACCAGGGCCGCAGCGCTCTGGGACGACGAAGCCTTCTACGTTGGGTTCTGGATCGAGGAGCCCTTTGTCGAAGCCAGGCTGACGGAGCGCGACGCGACTATCTTCCAGGAGAACGACGTCGAAGTGTTCATTGACGGCGGGGACTGCTATTACGAGTTCGAGATCAACGCGAAGAATACGATCTACGAAGTCTTATTCATTTGGCAGGATGCCTACCTGAAGAAGTTCCGGACTCCGGAGTTCGATGTTTTTGCCCGACACGCCTATACCTTCGGCGGCAATCATGACCGCGACGCCCGGACGTTTTGGCGCGGAACCCACCCTCGGGGGCTGCGCTGGGCTTTCACCGATTGGGATTTTCCCGGCCTGCGCTCGGCGGTCCGGGTCGACGGCCGGCTGAACGACGACGGCTCGGTGGACAAGGGTTGGACGGTCGAGCTGGCTTTTCCCTGGGCCGGCATGGCCCACCTGGCCGGCGGCCGCAGCCTCCCTCCCAAGGACGGCGACGAGTGGCGGATCTTCTTCGGCCGCTTCGGGAAGCTGGCCGTCGGCGAGGCCGTGGTCAGCCCGGCTTTTTCCTGGGGCCGCATCGGCGACGGCGACAACCACATCCCCGAGCGCTTCACTCGAGTGACGTTTTCCGAGAGGCCCGTCGATCCGGCGCCGCCGGCCCGATAGGCAATTCCGAGAGACGCCGGAAATCTCCCGTCTTCCGCCGTCAGGGCGATTCGAATAGGATCCGAATGAACCGCGGCCGGTAGATCCGGGCGTCGGATGCCATTTTCCAGAAATCGGTCGAATTGCAGACATAGCTGACGAGCAGGTTGTCCGGCCCCGAGAGCGCGGCGTGGCCCTTTGCCGCAGAGCAGAAATAATCCTTGTCCTTGGCCGGATCCGGCGTCTGGTAAACCATCTCCTGTTCGCTCCAGGGGCCCTCCGGCGCCGGCGCCATCCTCATCATGATCTTGTCGGACATCCCCAGATCCGAATAGATCGCGACGTATTTTCGGATGCCCGGCACATATGAGACGGAAAACTCGGCGCCGAATCGATCGCAGAGCTGTTCGGCTTTTTTGAAATCGCTCCCCCAGCGGCCGCCGCCGTAGAATTCCCAGGCCGAGAAATCCCTCAGCCGGCTTTCGGGCGCCCTGGCCAGGAGCATGAAGCGATTCCCCCGCGGCCGGTCGAAGGCGACCCCGTAGATGTAGATCCGGCCGGCTTCGATGAATTGCGGGTCCCCGAAGTCGATCTCCACTCCGTCGGCCGTCCTCTCGAAAAAGGGGATTTCCAGGATTTCCGGCCGCCAGAGGGTGGGGGGATCCAGGGGGTTGTCGATGAATAGCAGCGAATTGCCGACGGCTTCGAATCCGAAGACCGAAGAATCTCCCTCTTTCTTGACGACTTGGGAGACGATCAGATACAGCCCATCCCGGGTCCTGATCCCGCCGCGGGAAAGCCAGTAGAAGCCGCGGCCGTCGGGAGGAGTGAACAGAGCCGCGGGCTTGCCGTTCCGGGTCCCATAGAAGAAGCGTAGGCCGTCCGGAGAGGCGCCTTTTCCAGCCTGGAGGGCCACGGCGTTGTTGATCATCTCCGCCTGAACATGGCGATCCTCGAAGACCCGGCCGACCCAGGAGTCGCCGAACAGCCATAGGGTCAGGGATTCCGAGAGGGGAACGGTCGAAGCGATGTCCCCTCCCGTCCACCCTTCTGACCTCGTGAACATCCGGTCGTAGGCGTCGTCGACGCCGACTTCGTAAGCCCGCCGGACGGGTGCCACGCATCCGAGGCAGAGGGAGAGAGCGACGGCCGCCAGGCAGCCCGCCCCAAGCCACCTCGGTCTTTTCAAAGCCGGCTCACATCCTCCAGGGCCGGCGCAGGGGCCGGTCCAGGCGCCGGGCGGCTTCTTCGTCGCCGATGATCCTTTCCCTCTCCGGATCCCACTTGATCGGCCGGCCGAGGCGGATGGCGATGTCGGAGAGATGGCTGATCGTATCGGAGCGGATGGCGGACTCGAGCGGATTGACCGTCGGCCGGCGCGATCGGATGCTCTCGACGAAGTTGAGCCCCTGGCTCTTGCTCCGGATGACGGGCATCTCATCGTCGCGGATCCTCTTCGTCTGGAGCTCTTTGGGGGCGGCATAGAGCGCCCCCCGGCTGACGCTGATCCAGCCGCCCTCGCCCCAGAACGTCGTGCCGTGGTCCATGAACGGGCGCTTCTTGGGATCGTCCATCAGGCCCGGGACGCCCTTGGCCACCCGGTCGCACATGAAGCGCATGGTCACGCCGTTCGCGTAGCGGCAGCGCACGTCCCAGTTGTCGATGGTATCGAACAGGCCCCCCTGCGGAATCTCGCCCCGGCCCTCGTAGAAGACCGGGCTGGCGTGGTCCAGGCCGAGCCCCCATTGGGCAATGTCCAGGGGATGAGCGCCCCAGCCGGCGATGAAGCCCAAGGCGTAGTCGTAGATGTGGTAAGCGCCCCATTCCGTGCAGCGGGTCTTGGTGTAGGGGCTCATCGGTGCGGGGCCGATCCACATCTCGTAGTCCAGGCCTTCCGGCACGGGCAGGGGGGTGGTGTCCTTGAATCGCTCGGCGAAGACCTCCGCATAGCCATCGCCGGAGCGCATTCCGGCGCACCAGGCGTCGATGTGCTTGATTCTGCCGATATAACCGTTGCGCACCAGCTCGACGGCCCGGGTAAACTCGCCCGAGGAGCGCTGTTGGGTGCCGTATTGGAAGACGATCTTGCTGGCGGCCGCGGCTTGCCGCAGCTTCCAGGCCCAGGCCATGGCGACACCGAGCGGCTTTTCGACGTACATGTCCTTCTTGGCCAGGGCGGCGTGATAGGCGATGGGGACGTGCCAGTGGTCCGGGGTGCTGACGACGATGCCGTCGATGTCTTTGCGGGCCAGGACCTCCCGCCAATCGGCCACCGCCTCGCAGACCTTGCCGCCGTAGAAGGCGTTGGCCTTGGCGGCGAAGTCCGCCCTCCGGCCGGCGAAGCAGTCGCAGGCGGCCACGAGGCGCACGTCGGCCTGGGTCGCGACGAATTCCTGCCAAACGTTGCTTGCGCCGCGGTTGCCGACGCCGATCGCGGCCAGGTTAACCCGGTTGCTGGGCGCGTTCCAGCCGAGCACGCTCGCGGGCACGATGGACGGCGCCGCGGCGATCGCGGCGGCGGACTTCAGAAAATCCCTTCGCTTGATCTTTGTCCCGCTCATGGCTCGCTCCTCTTCACTTGGATTCGGGCGTCGGTTTGGAGAGCTTCGCGTATTCGTCCTTGAGGCGGGCGGCGTCCCAACGGCCGGGGTGGACGAAAACCCGGTAGCGGAGGACGAGCCCCTGGCCGGGCCGAAGCCGCATCGGCTCGAAGCAGAGGATGGCCGGGCTGAAAAAGCCCATCTCCGTCGAGCGGATGATATACCAGGGCGTGGGGGACCGGGGGTTGAGGGGATGGTCGAGGATGGCCGCTCCCGCCGGCTTCCCCTCGAGGAGGCCCGAATAATCGACGGCCGAGTGGCGCCCGCGGTAGCGGTCCTCCGTCATTTGGGAGATGGGGCCGTCGTTCGTCACCGCCTGCCGCTCGGCGAGCGTGCCGCTCAAACGGAGCGACAACCCGGCGTAGCCGCCCCAGCTCTGGCCGCCCGGCTCGCCCGGGATCGGGGTTCGATCGAGGACGACCTCCCGAACGGCCCGGAATTCGCAGGTCCAGTCCATGGCATAGACGCCTGCGGCGTCGGGCGGACGGACCTCGATCGTCCTTGCTTCGGTCAGAACGGGCTTCTCTACGCCTGCGGGCCGGTAGGCCAGGTCCATGCGGATCCGGGCCGAAAAATCGGGACGCGTCTCAACCTTGACGTTCGACCAGGAGGTCCGGCCGGCGGGGCGCCCGGTCTTGGCCTCGATCTCCCAGAAGTTGATGCCGTTGATGAACTTCCAGCCGAACCAGAGTCCGTGATGCCAGATGTGATCGGGCGGCCGGTCCCAAGTCAGGGTCCGGCCGTCGGGAGTGTTTAGGGGGTGGAAGTAGGGCGTATCGAGCCCGGCTCCGTAACGGAACCGCCACAGCGGCCCCGCGGGACCGGCGAGAGCCAGCGACTCTCCGTCCGCTCTCTCCCAGCGCCAAGCCGGCGCGGCGGGGCGAGGGGCCACCCGTCCGGTGGCCGCCCATTCGACGGCTCGTCGCAGCAGGACTTGGAAGCCCCGATTCTCCATGGCTTCGGCGTCGTGGCCCAGCAGGATGGTCAGGCTGCGGCCCCGGCCAAACCGGCCGGCGAGAACAGCCGGCTCCCACGATCCCGGGCCCGTCTTGTCCGGAGCCGAGTACGAGGACGCCAGCACTTCGGCTCCGCCCGCGATTCCCGGCCGGATCCAAAGCTCGTCCCCGATCGTGAACGGTTCGAGCCCCTCGGTCACGGGGTGCCTTGGATTGTCGATGCGGACGGGAAATTCGTGGCGCGGGCCGTGACTGGATTGCCCGTCCTTCCATGCGGCCAGGGTCAGGCGCCTATATTCATCCCAGCCGGGGAACGATGAGCTGCCGGCGTGGACGACGACATGCCCTTTGCCCTTCTCGACGAAATCGAGATAGGCGCGCCTCGCCGCCTCCGGCCAGGCCGCGGCGGCGGCGTCAAGCCCGAAGGCGTTCCAGTTGCTCAAGACGACATCGTAGGTTTCGAGTGCTCCGGCCGTGAGTCGGCCGGGATTTTCCGTGATGTCCACACGAAAGATCCCCTCGGTCTCGAGGATGTCTTTTAAGCGCGGAGTCGTGGATTTCCAATCGTGGTTGTTCTGGCCGCTGAGCAGGAGAACGCGGATCGGCTGGGGGTTCTGAGCCCCGAAGGATGCGATCCCCAGCCCGATCGAGAGGGCCCAAAGGGTCAGCCGGGTCGGCCCGATCAGAGGATGGTATCCCGGTCTCATCCTTCCAACTCCTTTATTCGGCATCATCATTATCCCTCTTCTTTCCGGTGTCAATCTCAAGCCTTTGGATTCAAATGAAGCGGTCCCGGGGAAAAAAATTTTGGGGATATGACGGTAAACGTAATATACGAGTATTGTTTTTACGATGGCCGTATCATAATATTCTCGCTAAGGATGCTATGCCCGAGTGGCCATGGGGTGTAGCCGGCGCAGCGCAGCCGAAAAAAAGCCCGGGTGGCGGAATGGCAGACGCACGACACTTAAAATGTCGAGGCCGTAAGGCCGTGCGGGTTCAAGTCCCGCCCTGGGCAAATCCCTCTTTTGACTCGGCCGAATCCTGGCTCCAGCCCTCGTCAAGCGCAAAAGCGGAATGGCTCATCTGCGATTTTTCGTGGACCGGTCCGCGGCTCAGCGAAGCGGCGTCACCCGGAGCTCGTATCGCTCGGCCGCTTCGTTGTAGTCGACCGCGTAAAGCCGGCAGTCCAGGATGTCGAAATGACCGTTCATTTCGGGGAGGTAGCCCCAGGACGGCTCCAGCGGGAAGAAGAAGCCGCGCCGCAGGATCTTCCCCGCTGCGTCGAAAGTGAGGATTTCGTATCGGCCATTCTTACTGGCGGGGGTGACGGCATGGATCTCGCTCCCGTCCACGCGAAAAGCGAGGAAGGCGGGATAGGCATCGGGGACGATGGGGTTATATTCGTTCAGCACTTTTATCATCGCTTCCCGCCAATGGGCCAGGAGCCGCTGCTTCTCCGCCCGCGGAACATCGAGAGGCCGGACCGGGACCCGGATCTCGCCGGTCTGATGTCCGCTCGCGTCGAAGACGGTCAGATGCAGTCCCAGCCGGGAGTCGGCCTGATAGAGGCGTCCTCCCGCGAGTACGACGTCGAAGCAGTTTTTAATCAACAGGACATCCTGTTTGGAGCCGCCTCGCTTGGCGCCCGGCGGGGGAGGGGGCGGCGGCGTCGGGCTCGGGAATCGGACCCCGAAATCCCGGATCGGTTTCCAGTCCTGATCATAGACGCGGCCGATGCATTCGTTCATCTGCCCGTCTTCGCCCCTGACGAATGGGAGCCCGATATAGCCCGTCTCGACCGGGAAGACGGGGAATCCGGAGACCATTAAATCGATGCCGAAGCCCTTGGCTTCGCGCCGAAAAACCCCCTCGGGCGAAAAGAAAAGCAGCTTGGAGAACGACTTGGCCGCCAGCCCGTCCGCAGAAGGGACGATCAGGGGGGCCGAATCGAATTCGCCGGGACCTTGGCCGGCTTTGCCGATCCGGCCCAGGAGCTTGGCGTCGGCGAGGGAATAGACCAGGACATCCTTGGTCCGGGCGTCCGAGATGTACAGTCGCCCGCTCCAGGCCTTGACGGCATAGGCCGAAGAGATCTCGGGCAGGGGAAAGACTTTCTCCTGGTCCGCCGCCCAAGCCCCGATACCGACCATCAGGGCCAGCCATGCGAACCTCGCCAGCTTGCGCATGTCCCGCCTCCCGGACGGCGGCTCGCCCGTAGATGCCGCCTCTCCCATTCCCTCCCTATTATAACGTCGGGACACCCGCGATCCGCAACCGCGGCGAAGCGCTTGGCGCCTTGAATTTCCCCCCTTATCAAAGCTATGATGACCGCGAATATGTCCATGCGTATCCGCGTTTACGCACCCCGGTTCGCCGATCACACCAAGATCGACGACGCCGGCTTCGTGACGATGCCCGACGGCGCCACCCTGAACGATCTTCTCAAAACCCTTCGGATGCCGCTCCGATTCGCGACCGTTCTCTTCTGCCTGGTCAACTATGAAAAGGCGTCTTTATCCCGGGTGCTTGAGGACGGCGATACCGTGGGCTTTCTGGCCCTGGTTTCGGGCGGATGACGAGCCCATGACCGGCCCGACTCGCCCGGGAGAGGAGAACGAAGCGTGAAAGGATGCATGGGCAAGGTCCTCTTCGTCGATCTCTCGGCGGGGACATTCGAAGAGCGCAAGATCGGCGAGGACATTTACGAGCGCTATCTCGGCGGGGTCGGCTTAGCGGCCCGCCTTCTCTATGACGAGATCCCGGCCGGGGCGGACCCGCTGGGCCCGCAAAACATCCTCGGCTTCATGAGCGGCCTGCTGACCGGGACCGGTTCGGTGATGACCGGTCGTTGGATGGCCGTCTGCAAGTCGCCCCTGACGGGCGGCTGGGGGGACGCCAACTGCGGCGGCACCCTGGCGCCGGCCATCAAGCAGACGGGATTCGACGGCATCCTCTTCAAGGGTGTCTCGCCGCGCCCGGTCGTCTTCGTGCTCGACGTCAAAGGCCCCCGCCTCCAAGACGCCGGCCCTCTCTGGGGCTTGGACGCCGTTGAAACCGAAGAGCGATTGATGAAGGAATACCGCGGCACGAAGCGGCCCGCCGTTGCCGCGATCGGCCCGGCCGCCGAGAAGCTGGCCCTCATCTCTGGAATTTCCAACGACGGCGGCCGCTATGCCGCCCGGTCTGGAGTCGGAGCGGTGATGGGGTCCAAGCGTCTGAAGGCGGTCGTTTTGTCCGGCGCCCGGGCCATCCCCTGCGCCGATCCGGCCGGCGTCAAGGCGATCTCGAAGAAGTACGCGGCCAAGGTCCGCCGCCTGAATCTGCCCCGGATCTTCACAGGGCGCCTCTTGCCGACGTTCGGCCGGGCGCTCGGGCTCAAGCTCGTCGTGCCGGTAGACGGTCTGATCCTGGCCGCCATCCTGAAGAAATGGGGCACCGACTACAACAACACCGCCGGCGCCGTCAACGGCGATTCCCCGATCCGGAACTGGGGCGGCAGCGTTGCCGATTTCGGCCGCCGCCGCTACCGCAAGCTTAATCCCGATCGAATGCTCCGGCGCGAGATCCGTAAATACCACTGCTATTCGTGCGTTGTCGGCTGCGGCGGCATCAGCCGCCTGGACGGTCCGAACGGGCCCGGCCATTCCCACAAGCCCGAGTACGAGACCGTGGCGGCCTTTGCCGGCCTCCTCGGCAACGCCGATCTGGATTCGATCTATGTCTGCAACGACATCTGCAACCGTTGCGGGCTGGACACGATCTCGGCCGGGATGACCATCGCCTTCGCCATCGAGTGCTTCGAGAACGGCATCCTGACCAAGGAGGATACCGGCGGGCTCGAGCTGGGCTGGGGCCGTACCCGGGAGATCGTCCGCCTCCTGGAGATGATGGCGGTTCGCGAGGGCTTCGGGGACGTCCTGGCCGACGGCGTCAAGCGGGCGGCCGCGCGGATCGGGCGCGGAGCCGAGCGGTTCGCCATCCATGTCGGGGGGCAGGAGCCGGCCATGCACGATTCGCGCATGGATCCGATGATGGGGGTGGCTTACGGAGCCGACCCGACGCCGGGCCGTCACACCATCGCGTCCGGCTCCTACTACTATCCTTCGCACCTCTGGGAGTTCGTCCCCTGGGCTCCCCGCGTGACTAAGCCATACCCCAAATCCCGCGAATACTTGCCGAGCGATGAGGAGGCGGCCAAGTCCGCTGCCTACGTCTGTTTCAAACAATTGGCCGACGCCGCCGGCGGGTGCCTATTTGCCATGGTCAACGGCCTTCAGCACTGGCGCCTCTTCGACTACCTGAACCTGGCCACGGGCTGGAACCGCACGCCCGTGGACTATATGGAGGCCGGGCGGCGGATCCAAACCCTCCGCCAGCTTTTCAACATCAAGCATGGCCTGGAACCGCGGAGCTTCATCATCCCTTCCCGCCTGAAGGGCGACCCGCCGCTCGAAAAAGGGCCGCTGGCCGGCCGGACCGTACCGCTCGAGGCTATGATCCGCAACTACTGGAAGGCCCTCGGCTGGGACGGGGAAACCGGCGCGCCCACGCCCGAATCCCGGGCGGCGCTGGGCCTATAAGCCATGGATAAAAAGCGCCCCATCATTGATTACGCTCTGTGCATGGCCTGCGGCGTCTGTGTCGCGGCCTGCCCGTTCAGCTCGCTCGACCTGACGGCCGGCGGCCGCGACCGCTACGGCAAGGTCTTTCCCGAGCTGGCCCGGCCGGAGACGTGTACGGGCTGTACCCTCTGCGCCAAGGCCTGTCCGATCGATTGCGTGGCTATGGCCGAAAGGAGCTGACGTGTCCGTTGTCGTAGTGGAAAGATTGCCCGAGGGAAAATACGCGGAGGAGTGCGTCGCCCTGGCCAAGGATTACGGCTCGCCCGCCTGGGAAGCTCGGCCGGAAACGGCGGCCATTCGAGCCGCCGTCTTCGCCGCCCTGGACAAGTTGGACGCGGAAGGCGGCATCGGGGCCCGGATCGCCGGCCGCCCCGTCCTGATCAAGCCCAATCTGGTCATCGTCTACAACCACCTTGGCATGATCCGCGATTTTTACCCGGAAACAACCGATCCCCGCGTCCTTGACGCCGTCGTGCTCTGGTTGGCCGGGCGGGCGGCTTCGATCACCATCGTGGAATCGTCCGGGCGCGGTTTTCCGACCCGGGCCTCATTTAAGGCTGCGGGCATCGATCGCCTGGCCCGCCGGCGGGGCTGCGGACTCCTGGCCCTGGAGGAGCAGCCCGTGGACCGCTACATCCTCCCCAAGGCCAGGGTTCAGCGGGAGATCCTCATCCCCCGCGTGTTCTCGCCCGTTGTGCGCGGCGAAGCGGTCTACGTCTCTGTCCCCAAGCTCAAAACCAATCTCTATACCGGCGTCACCCTGGGCTTCAAGAACGCCATGGGAGTCATTCCCTACAACCTGCGCCAGCGCAACCATCATTTCTCGATCGACCGTAAGCTGGTCGAAATGCTTTACCTTTTCAAGCCCGCCCTGACGGTCATCGACGGTGTGGTCGGCGGCGAGGGCGAATGTCCGGCCCCGGTTGACCCGGTGGACAGCCGCCTGATCGTGGCCGGGGACCAGGCCGTCGAGACCGACCGCGCAGCGATCTGGTTGATGGGCTTTGACCCGGCCGAAATCGAGCTGATGCGCGTCGCCGACGAATTGGGCTTCGGCGAGCCGGCCAAGGCCCGGGTCCTGGGGGATCTTCGCCCCGTGCCGTTCCGGCCGGCCGATCGCTCCCTGTTTTCGGACCGGGTCAAAAAGAGCTTCCCGGGCCTGCGC
Organism: Candidatus Aminicenantes bacterium; assembly: GCA_026393855.1. Lineage (NCBI taxonomy): Bacteria > Candidatus Aminicenantota > Candidatus Aminicenantota bacterium. The sequence goes on along the minus strand of JAPKZJ010000071.1, from coordinate 82,224 downwards.
TTCCTGTTCGGCGTCACCCGGCCGGGAGCGGACGCGGCGCCCGGACCGGACATCGCCTATCGCCTACAGTCCGCCTGTCCGGGCGGATGCCTGGCGTCCACCCGTTTCGGGCTGGCCATGATCGCGGCCGAGGGATTCAATACCTCCAAATCCGAAGGGGCCGTCGTCATCGGCCGGGGTGTGCTCCGGGACGGGATCCGGTACTGGTACGACGAATCCGGCCGCGCTTACGATGAGGCCGCGATCCGGGCCCTGCCCGGCAAGAAGGCCCTGATCGGGTCCTGCGGCGGCGAGCTGGCCGGAGCCGTGAATTATTACGCCGCCGGGTGCATGCCCCTGGCCAATTCGCCTCACGCCATCCTTCATTCGATGACCGGGACGTTCTGCAGCGTCCTTTCGGTCCGGAACAAGAACCTTCTGCCCGTCTTGGCGGCCACCGTCAAGATACGAAGGATTCGATCTCGGCTGATCGGCAAAGGCGAGAGGCTGGATGTGCCTTTTCAGTTGGATGCGGGAATCGTGGAGCCCCGGCCGCTGACGGAAGCGGAAAAAGACGTCGATTGGATCGCCTGGCCGCAATCGCCGGTCGTCGACCGCCGGGAGAAAAAAAAGCTGCGGGACTTCGAGGACGACGCGGCGATCGCCTCGCTGCGCGGTGTGCTTGTGGCCCGCCTCAAGGACCGGTTTCTTTGGCGGGCTCAAGCGGCGGCCGGGCTGGCCGTCACGGCCGCGCCCTTGGTGCTGGCGGCCCTCGGCGCAGCCGGGATCGGGATTTGGCTTTCGCCGGCGATTTGGCTCTTCGTTTTCGGCCTCATCGAGGCGATCCACATCGCCGAGCTGCCGTTCTCCCTGCGGGCCCACGCCCGGCGGGCGGAACGGCTGAAGCTGACTTCGGGAAAGCCCCCCTCTTGGCGGACGATCCTGGCTACGCTGACGATCGGCTACCCGGCCTGGGTCCCTTATGCCAAGGGAGTCTTCGATTGACCCTCGGCTTAATTTGAGGGAAAAATGCCGTGCTGGGATCGAGGCCTGATAATGATTAACGCGAGATCAATCGATTCCGAATAAACCCGCTCGATACCCCCGGGCTCGTCTTCCGCCCCGGCGGTTCGACGACGGGGTTGCAGTCCTCAGCCGCGAAGCGGATGAGGGCGGGCTGAAGCCCAGGGGTATTTGAAGGGTTAATACTGAGCGGCGCTATGACCCCGATTTGAAAATCGGGGTTTGGCGCCGCGAACGTATCAATGCGGGGAAATCTTGCGGTCGAGGCGGCGGATGAGAAGGATGCGCTGGATCGCGGTGGCGTTGGAGACGGCCGCGATCAGGACGAGGGCCGTTGTCATGGCCGGATCGAAGACCGGAAAAAAGGTCGCGGCCAGGCAGGCCAGCCCCAGGACCAGGAACCGGTCGGCCCGCTGCATCAGGCCCGCGGTGCACTTGAACCCGAGCCCCTCGGCCCGGGCCCGGACGTAACTGACCATGGTCGAGCCCAGGAAGGCGGCAAACGCCGCCCAGAGCGGCCAGCGGTCCCGGAAATGGGCGGCCAAGGCCAGATAGAACGCGAATTCGGCGTAACGGTCCAGGCTGGAATCGAGCAGGGCCCCGAAGCGCGTCTGGCGATCGGTCCGGACGGCGATCTTGCCGTCCAGCATATCCAGGCCGCCGCAGGCCGCGCCTAGGAGGAGGGCCGGAAGCGGCCGGGCTTGCCATAGAAAATAGGCAGCACTCCAGGAAACGAACAGGCCCAGCAGGGTGACGGCATTGGGCGTCAACCCCAGCTTGATGAAGGCCCCGGCCAGCGCGTCGACCAGCCCGACAGCACCCCGGTCGATGAAGCGGGGGACGATGCGCAAGCCAGAGCGATCCGCCATCCGGCTTCAGTCCTTTTTGGCGGCTTTCTGCCGTTTCTTTTGGATGTTTTTGCCGCCCATTTTTTTCAGCGAGGGATAGATCATGTAGTAGAGGCGGGGGAAGGCCATGGCCAGGCGGTAGATCGAGCCGAATCCGCCGGGGACGAGGATCTCGGGCTTTTTCTTGCGGATGGCCCTGTGGATGCCCTTGGCGACCTTCTCCGGCTTCATCGCCGTGCCGATGAACGACAGCACGGCGTCATCGTGCTGCAGTTCGTAGGCTAATTGGGGCGTCTCGACCGAGTCTGGGCAGACGACCGCTATGTCCACCGGCGAACCGTGCAGCTCCGCCGCCAGCGACAGGGTGTAGTATCGGATGGCGGCCTTGGTGGCGCTGTAAATCGCCTCGCCCGACATCGGGATGATGCCGCCGAGCGAGGCGACGTTGACGATCTTGCCCCGGCCCTGGGGCTTCATGACCCGCAGGGCGGCCCGGCAGCCGTTGATCGTCCCCATCAGGTTGACTTGGATCTGCTGCTGAAGCTTTTCGAAGGGCAGCTCCTCGGCCGCGCCGGGATGGACGACGCCGGCGTTGTTGATCAGGATGTCGATCGCCCCCAGCTCGGCCACGACCCGGTCGGTCAGCGTCTGCCAGGAAGCCGGGTCGCGGACATCGTGGACGTGGACAAGGGTCTTGGCACCCGAGGCCTGGAGCTCCCGGCTGAGAGCCTCGAGCTCATCCTTTTTAATATCGGTCAGGACGAGGACAGCGCCTTGGCCGGCCAGGAGGCGGGCCGTGGCCGAACCGATGCCGCCGGCCGCGCCCGTGATGATGACGATTTTGTCTTTGAGGTCTTTGGCCATGGGATGCTCTCCGGGTTGGGATAGGACTCATCCTAGCATAGAGCCGCAGGCCCGGCAATCCGCTCGCGCTCTCTGGCGAAAGGGCCGGACCTGGGTTATAATAACCTGGCTTCATCATCCTCGGAGGTCATCATGCCCGTCAAGAAAATCCTCATCATAGACGACGACCCGGCCATCTGCGAATCCGTCCAGGCCATCCTCGACGCGGAAGGCTTCCAGACCGCGGCCGCCTTGAGCGGCAAGGACGGGGTCACGGTCTTTCGGGCCTGGAAGCCCGACATCGTCCTCTGCGACATGATGATGGAAGACCTCGACGCCGGGGCCAAGGCGGCCGGCATCATGCGCCATGATCGTCCCGACGTCCCCATCTTTCTGCTCAGCTCGATCGGCGACGCCACGACCGATAATATTGGCTTCGGCAGCCTAGGCTTCAGCGGCGTCTTCCAGAAGCCGGTCAACTTTGACATGCTGCTGGCCGTGATGCGGCGGCTGGGCAAGTCCTGAGCCCGAGCCTCTCCCGGCTCCGATGACGCCGACCCCGGCGGACCTCTTCCGGCGCTTCCCGGCTCCGGAGGACTTCGCCCGGGCCGTCCGGCGCTTGGAGGGGGACTTCCCTTTCGATACGGCCGCCATGACGGACCTGGGCAAGGCCTATTTTGAAGCCCATCCCGATTCCGCCGGCGGGCGCGACCTGGAGGCCGTCCGCATCGGCTACGCGATCGTGCGGATCTGCGCCGTCGAGCGGGCGGTGCGCGCTTTGAATCCCGTGGGACGGGATTTCTACCATGCGGTCTTCGCCCAGCCGGCTCGAGTCCGCGAGCTGATTGCCGCTCGGCTCGGTTCCGGCGACGCCGGGGCGGCCGAGCGCCTGCAGGCCGAGCTGGCGGCCGTAGGCGAAGCCTTGGATGTGATCCGGGCCGAGATCGAGGCCATCCCGAAAGGGATGATCAAGGAGCGTTTTGTCGGCGGCATAAGCCTTTTAACTAATGGTCTTTATTTGGTTCAGACCTACTTACGGCGGACCGGACCACTCGGAGGCGGGGGATGATTCGGATCGGCTGGCGACGGCCGCACGGCCGTCTTTACTTCCATCCGTGTTCGTGGTAAATTCGATTCTAATTTCCATCCTCTCCCGTGCCTTTTCGGCTCCCGCGTCGCTTCGGGCGGAGAACTTTCACCGAAGATCGCCCCGGGGTGTCTGCGCGGACGCGGCGGACAAGTGAGGGGAGGGGGAAAACACTCCCCGCGCGGGGAGACCGAGGAGCCGTGGGCATGAGCTATCATTCGGGCGTCTGCAACTTCTGCGGGACGGGATGCGGCCACCTGCTCCAGGTGGAGAACGGCGCCGTTCGCGGCGTTTTTCCCTCGCCCGGCCATCCCGTCAGCCGCGGACGCCTCTGCGTCCGGGGCTGGCACATCCACGAGCTGATGGCGACCGAGGAGCGCATCCCGAGGCCCCTGACGCGCGGTGCGGCCGGGCTTGAGCCCGTGACCTGGAACGCGGCTCTCGACCGGGCCGCGGCCGAACTGGGACGCTTCCGGCCCGGCGAAGTCGGTCTGTGGGCTTCTCCCCGGGCTTCGAACGAAGACGTTTTCACCCTCGTCCGGCTGGCGCGGGGCGTGCTCGGCACCCCTCATATCGATCTTCTCTCCGACGGCTGGTATTCCTCCACGGCCGGCGTCCTGCGGGAAGGGACGGACCAGCCCGGCGCTCTCGGCTTCCTGACCGACGTGCGGTCCGCCGATTTTCTGCTCGTCGTCGGCACGGACCTGGCCCGCCAGAATCCGATCGTGGCCTCGGAGCTGCATTTCGGCGCCCGGGCCGGAGCCGATCTGGTCACTATCGGCAGCCGGACGACCCAATTGGCGCGGCTCAGCCGAACCCATTTGCGGCCGGCGCCGGGGACCAAGAAGATGGTTCTGGCCGCCCTGCTCAAAATCCTCCTGGACGAGGGCTTGGCCGATCCGGACTTTCTCGCGGGCCGTACGCCCGGAGCCGCGGCTCTACGGCGATCGCTAGTGGAATTCGATCTCGCCGGCGCGGCCAAGTCCTCCGGCCTGTCCGTTGATGCACTCCGAGACCTGGCGGGCCGCCTGGCCCAGGCCAAACGGGCCATGGGCTTCTTCTCGACGGGGACGACGGGGCTCGGCCGCGATACCGTGGCCCTCGTCTACGATCTGTTCCTGGCCGCCGGTAAAATCGGCCGGCCGGGCTGCGGCGTCATCCCGATCGTCGGCATCAGCAACCTGGCCGGGGCCAACGACATGGGTGCGGCACCTGATCGTCTGCCCGGCTGGCGCGCTCTGCCGGACCCGGCCGCCGAAGCCGTCCTCCGTTCGGCCTGGGGCGGAGCGGCGAACGCTTCCGCGGGCGGGCGGGTCGGCGATCTCCTCCGCGTTTCGGGATCTCCCCTGAAAGCCCTTGTGGTTATGGATCATGACGAGGAGATCATCCTGCAGGCCGAGGCGATCCGGCGGCTCGATTTCGTCCTCTATCTGGGCGCTTTCAGCAACCCCTTCATGGACCTGGCCCATGTCGTCCTCCCGACCGCAACTTATGCCGAGACCGACGGCACTTACACCAACACCGATCGGCGGATTCAGTTGAACCGCCGCAAGATCGAGCCCCGCTTCGAAGCCCGGCCGGCCTGGCGGATCCTGACCGATCTGGCGGGGCGCCTGGGCGGGGCTTGGGGCTACACGGCCCCCGCGGACATTTTCGCCGACATCGCCCGCCTGGTTCCCGCCTACTCCGGCGCGAGCTACGCCGGCCTGGGGGTGAACCTCGGCGGCTTGACCTGGCCCGTCGAATCCGCTCCGCTCGCGGGCGCCGGGCCGCGGGCCGTGCCGCTCAACGAACCGATCGCGGCTCCCGCCCCGGCCGATGAGGCCTTTCCCTTTCGGCTGATGGCCGGCAAGTCCTATTACTACTGGCACCAGAACAACATCATGAAGAAGACGTTCATCCCGCGCCGGGAGTACAACGCCTTGCTTCTCCTATATCCTCAAGGATTGGTCGAGATTCACCCCGGCGACGCCGCCCGGCTTGGCCTGCGCGACAAGCGGCCGGTCAAAGTCGTTTCGGCCCGCGGAAGCATGACCGTCCAAGCCCGGGTGACGACCGACGTCCTGCCCGGCATGGTCTACGCTCCCTATTTCATCGGGCCGATGATCGAGGGCTTTCTCAAGCCCGAAGCGGGGGCCGTCGAGCGCGGGGAAGACGGCGTCATTCCCGTCCGAATCGAGAAGGTGTGAGCATGTACATCCTGCCCAAGTCCGATCTCCCAATGCTGCTGCGGACGCTCGCCGATCGGTACGAGCTGTTCGGCCCGATCGTCGACCCGGTCTCCGGTGAGACGCTCTTCGACCGGGCCGCCTCGCCGGAAGACCTCCGGCTGGACGCGCCCATCCCCGTCAACACGCCCAAATTCACCGTCTTCCCGCACCTGGAACGGATCTTGTCCTTCCGCTACGACCGGGACAGCAAGGACCTGGACATCGTCCGGGACGACCTCGTCCGGCCCAAGGCCCTGGTCGGCGTCCGGTCCTGCGACCTGAACGGCCTGCTCTGCTTCGACCGCTTCTTCCTGGGCCAGGAATACGTCGATGAAGTTTATCGCGACCACCGCCGCAAGATGCTGATCGTGACCAACACCTGCGTCCGGCCCTTCGTCCAATGCTTCTGCGTCTGCACGGACAGCGGCCCCTACGCCGCCGAAGGATATGACGTCAATCTAACGGACCTCGGATCCGCCTATCTCTTCGAGACGGGCAGCGAGAAGGGCGCCGCCCTGGCCGTCGAGCTGGGGCTGGCTGCCGCCGGCCCGGCCGATGCGGCGGCCCGCGACGCCGCGGTCAATCATTCCATCGGCCTCTTCGACGGGCAGGCGGTCGAAAACAAAGCCTGGATCTCGCGGGCCGTGAACCGCCTGACCACGGGATTCGTCAAGCCCGAGACCTGGGAATACATCGGCCGGCAGTGCTTCGAGTGCGGGGCCTGCTCTTTCGTCTGCCCCTCCTGCTCCTGTTTCAACATCGAGGATGTCGCAACCCAAGCCGGGCCGACCGACCGCCTGCGGACCTGGGACTCGTGCTCCTTCGAGGGCTATGCGCGCATGGCCGGCGAGCACAATCCCCGGCGGCCGGTTGAAGACCGCCGCAACAAGCGTTTCTTTTGCAAGCTGTCCTATTCCCAGTCCAAAAAGTACCTCCGGCCGGGGTGCGTCGGCTGCGGCCGCTGCGCCCGGGTCTGTCCGGGCGATATCGGCCTGCCCAACGTCGTCACCGCCATCCGCCGGGAAACCACGGGATCGAAGCCATGAACGACCGCAACCCCGCCGTCATCACGACCGTCCCGGCCGCAGCCGTGATCGAGGAGATCCGGGACGAGATCGAGGACGTCCGGACCTACTACTTCCGGTTCGAGGACCCCGAGCTGGAGAGGACCTTCGCCGTCCGCTCCGGGCAATTCGTCATGTGCACCGTCTTCGGGTCGGGCGAGTTCGCCGTTTCGCTGCCCTGGAGCCCCGAGGCCGATCGGCGGCACCTCTCAGTGCGGTCCGTGGGCAAGGTCACCGGTGCTTTGGCCGGCCTCGTTGTCGGCGACAAGATCGGCATCCGCGGACCCTTCGGCAACGGTTTCCCGTTCGAGGACATCAAAGGCAAGTCAATCATCTATGTCGCCGGCGGGATCGGCCTCATCCCGTTGCGCTCGTCCATCGTCCACGTCCTCCGGCACCGGGCCGAGTTCGGCCGCTTGATCCTTCTTTACGGCGCTCGGGCGCCCAAGGACCTGATGTACCGGGAGACGATCGAGGGCTGGCGCGGGACTGCGGGATTCGAGACCTATGTCACGATCGACCGGCCCGAACCCGGCTGGACGGGGGAGACGGGCTTCGTCCACACCCTGATCGAGAAGGCCAAGGTCCCGGTGGAGAACACCGTGGCTTTTGTCTGCGGCCCCCCGATCATGTTCAACGCCGTCATCCAGGAGCTCTCCGGCCGCGGCCTCCGGGACGATTGCATTATCTCGACGCTTGAGCGCCATATGAAGTGCGGCCTCGGCAAATGCCAGCACTGCGCCATCGGCCGGACCCTGGTCTGTACCGACGGCCCTGTCTACACCTATAAGCAGATCAAGACGCTAGGGGAGCAGATCTGATGAGACTCCTGACGCCGCTCTTCCTGGCCTTCCTTCTTCTGGCCGCCGCCGCCGTCCTGTCGGCGGCAACGGCCCGGGCCCGCCGGTTCACCGGCTGGCTGCACTTTGCCCTGGCCGCCGAGGCGGCTGCGTTTCTGGTCTGGACCGGCCTCCGGGCCGCCGTCGGCGGCGGCATGGAGGAAGCCGTGCTGGTCCGGATCGGGCCGTTCGCCGTCCCTTTCCTCATCGACGGCCTGGCCGGTCTCTTTCTCGTCGTGATCGGGATCGTCTCCGCCGCCGCCGCCCTCTATTCGGTCCGCTACATGGACCATTATGCCGGCTATAGCCTGCGCGGATATTATTTCCGGCTGCCCCTCTTCATCCTGGGCCTGGCCGCCCTAGTGACGATCGACGATCTCTCAATCGGGTTCAGCCTGGCTTGGCAGATCATGACCATCGCCTCGTTCCTGCTGATCCGGTTCGAATACAAGGAGAGGACCAATATCCGGGTTGCGAACCGCTATCTCCTGCTGATGGAACTGGCTTGGGCCTTGATCGTGGCGGCCGGCTTCCTATTGGGCGGGCGGGCGGGGGATTCGCTCCACGAGCTGGGAATAAAGGCGGGGACCGCGAGCCCGACTGTCCTGGCGGGAGCGCTGGCGCTTCTTCTTCTCGGGTTCGGGCTCAAAGCCGGCGTTTTTCCTCTCGGCCAGCTTTGGCTGCCGGACGCACACTCCGTGGCCCCTTCCCCCGTCTCGGCGCTCCTCTCCGGCGTCATGCTCAAGACGGGCATTTTCGGGCTGATTCGGACTTTCTTCTTCCTGGCCCCCGGAGCCGGCTCGGGCTTCGACCCGCGGCCGTGGGGCGCGATTCTGGCGACGATCGGAGCGGCGACGCTGTTTATAGGGACGCTTCAATCGGTCAAGCAGAGCGACGCCAAGCGCCTCCTGGCCTATAGCTCGATCGGCCAGATCGGCTACATCGTGTTGGGCCTGGGCGCGGCTCTCTATCTCTCGGCCGCCGAAGAACCGGCCCTGATAGGATTAGCCGCCGTGGCCGTCCTGGGAGCCCTTTGCCATGTCCTCAATCACGCCATCTTCAAAGGCTTGCTGTTCCTGACCGGCGGAAGCCTTTTTTACGCCACCGGGACCAAAGACCTCAATCGGCTGGGCGGACTGGTCCGTTGGATGCCGGTGAGTACTGTCCTGGCCGCGGTGGCCTCGCTGGCGATCGCCGGGATGCCGCCGGGCAGCGGCTTCGCCAGCAAGTGGACGATCATCGCCTCGACCCTGCTGGCCGGCCAAGGCTGGGTCATGCTAGTCCCCTTCGGTATCGTCGCCCTCTTCACCAGCGCCGTCACCCTGGCCTGCTATGTCAAATTCTTCGGCCTGGCCTTCACCGCCTCCGGCGCCGAGGCGTACGCCCCCAAGCCCATCCATGAAGTCCCCGGCTCGATGCTGGCGGCCAAGATCGGATTAGCCGCGATCTGTCTGGCCCAGGGCCTTCTGCCTTTCCTTTTCGTCCGGTTCATCGCCGGCGCGCTGGTGAATTCGCCCGGCTTCGCCCTGGGCTGGCTTTTCCAGTCCGGCGGCTGGAACCGCGTCCTTGACGCCTCCGTGTCCGGGCTCAGGATCGGCAAGCTCCTCGGGCCGGCGGTGAGCGCGGCCTTCTCGCCGCCCCTCGTCCTGGGGCTCCTCTTGGCCGCCCTGGCTCTCGGGGCGTGGCTTCGTCGCTCGGCCGGCAGCCGCGAACGGGCCGTGCCGACCTGGCTCTGCGGCTACCGGTCCCTCGACGAACGGACTCGCTTCACCGACCGCGGGATGTTTGCCTCCCTTAAAGACCTGTTTCGCTGGACCGGCGGCCGGATGGGACCCAAGGAATGAGCCTATGACTCAAGAGACGCTTCTCTGCACACTTCAGGCCGAGTTCGGCGCCGCTCTCGCCGGTCCCGATCCCGCCGCCCCCAAGCGCCTGCTCGTCGACATCGACCGGGCTCGCTTGCCCGAGATCGCCCGTCGACTGATCGCGGAAGGCGGCCGCTATCAAGTCGGCGTCGGCACCGACGATCGGGCCCGCGGCGCAGGCTTCGGCATCATCCATCTGTTCGCCTTCGACAGAGACGGGTTCGCGGTCGCCGTCTGTTCCTCGGCCCCGGCCGAAGCCCCCGAATTCCCCTCGATCACCCCCGATATCCCGGCGGCGGGCTGGACCGAGCGCGAGTACAGGGACCTGCTCGGCTTCCGATTCCCCGGCCATCCCAAGCCCAAGAAGCTCATCCTCGCCGACGACTGGCCGGACGGGATCTACCCTTTGCGCAAAGACGTGCCGTACAACCTCGTTCCGCCTTCGGCCGAGGATGTCGCCTATGAGCTGGACGAGGCCCCTCCCGGGACGACGACGGTCCCGGTCGGTCCGTTCCATACCAGCCTGCACGAGCCGGCCCATTTCGCCGTCTATGTGGACGGCGAGACGATCAAGGGCTGCGACTACCGCGGGTTCATGACTCACCGCGGGATCGAGAAGTTGTGCCAGACGCAAGTCAGCTACAACGAGATCCCTTTCGTGGCCGAACGGATTTGCGGCATCTGCGGCTCGGTCCACGCCACGGCTTACGCCCAGGCGGTGGAGGAGGCGGCCGGGCTGCCGGTGCCGCGCCGGGCCGAGTTTATCCGGGTTCTGATGCTGGAGCTGGAGCGGATCCACTCCCATCTTCTCTGGCTCGGTGTCGCCGGCCACCTGATCGGCTTCGACACCATCTTCATGCACGCCTGGCGTGTCCGCGAGCCGGTCATGTGGCTGTCCGAGCGGATCACGGGCAACCGCAAGACCTACGGCATGGTCGTCCTGGGCGGCGTCCGGCGGGACATCTCGCCGGAGACGGCCGCGGATATCCGGTCGGTCCTCAAGACGGTCGAGACCGAGGTCCTGGGCCTCAAGGCCGCCGTCCTGAAGGACTCGTCCATCCATAAACGGACCAAGGGCGTCGGCCACATGCCCAAGGCCGAGGCCGTCCTCTGGGGTCTGCTTGGGCCGGTGGCCCGGGCCCGGGGCATCGACATCGACGCCCGCCGCGACCATCCCTACGCGGCCTATGACGAGCTGGCCTTCGACGTCCCGACGGCCGATTCGTGCGACGTCTGGGGCACCGTCCTCGTCCGCCTCCTGGAGGTTTTCGAGTCCGTCAAGATCATGCGCCAGGCCTTGGACAAGATGCCGGCCGGGCCGATCCTGGCCGAGCCGCTCGAGGCGCTTCCCGCCTACCGCCACGGCCTGTCCATGGTCGAGGCGCCGCGCGGCGAGTCGGTTCACTATGTCATCACCGGGGAAGAGAACCGGCCCGAGCGCTGGCGCGTCCGAGCCCCGACTTACAATAACCTGCAAGGCGTCCCGCGGATGCTTCTCGACAACCAGTTCGCCGACTTCCCGATCATCGTCGGCAGCATCGATCCCTGCTTCTCCTGCACGGATCGGGCGGTCGTCGTGGAACAGGGGACGGGCCGCCGCCGCGTCTTGGGACGGCCCGAGCTGACGGCCCTGTCGCGGGCCGGGCGGATGTGAGGAGTCAGCGATGCGATACTTCCTACCCCTGATCAACATCCTGATCTTCCTCCTCCTGGCGCCCCTCTTCGAGGGCCTGCTGCGCAAGCTCACGGCCCGCATCCAGTCGCGCCAGGGCCCGCCGCTCGTCCAGCCCTACTACGACTTATTCAAGCTGCTGGGCAAGGAGAGCCTGAACTCGGCCGGCACCTGGCCCTTCCGGCTGGCGCCGCTCCTGGCGTTCGCCGCCATTCTGGTCGTCGTTGCCGCCGTGCCGTTCGGCTTCCGGATGAACGCCTTGGCCGGCCGGATGGACGGCATCCTGGTCGTCTACCTGTTGACCCTGGGTGGCGTCGCCGTTCTGATGGGCGCCCTGGCCGGCCGGAACACTTTCGGGATGATCGGAGCCAGCCGGGAGATGGTGACCATGATCATGGTCGAGCCGGTCCTGGCCATGACCCTTGTCCTCGGCGCCGTCAAGCTCAAGACCCTGACCCTGGCGGCGGCCATGCCGTCCGCGGCGGGCGCGGGCTTCGGCCTGTCGTCCGTGCTGATGCTGGCCGTCTATCTTCTGGCCCTGCAGGCCTTCGTCGCCCGCCAGCCCTTCGACATCGCCGAAGCCGAAGTGGAGCTTCTCGAGGGCCCGATGATCGAGTACAGCGGGCCGAACCTCGCCTTGTTCAAGTATGCGGCCATGATGAAGAGAATGTTCTATGCTTGGCTCTTCGTCTCGGCCTTCGTTCCGGTCCTGCGGACCGGCATCTATCCGCTCGACCTGGTTCTGCAGCTCCTGGCCATGGTGGTCCTCTTCGCCGGCATCGGCCTGGTCGGAGCCACCAACCCGCGCCTGCGGATCGACCAGGCCGTCCGCTATTATGCCGTCCTCATCGTCTGGGCTTTGGCCGCCGTCGGCCTGGCCGTTAAGGGATGGTAATCATGTGGCTCGCCAGCAAGCTCAAACAGATCGTCCTGGCTCTCAAGCCGGGCCGGGTGACCCTGGCCTATCCCAAGGTGGTACGGCCTGTGCCCAAGGACTTTCGCGGCCAGCCCGCCTGGGACCATACCAAATGCCTGGGCTGCGGCGGCTGCGCCGATCATTGCCCGGCCCGAACCATCTTGGTGCGGGATGTCTGCCCCGAGATCCGGATTTTGCTCTACGACGGCTCGCGCTGCACCTACTGCGGCCGCTGTGCCGAGCTGTGCCCGGAAAAGGCCATCGTCATGACCTCCGATTTCGAGCTGGCTACCGGGAACCGGGCCGATATCACCCAGAACCTGGAGCTGTTCATGCTCACCTGCAACCGCTGCGGGCGCTGCTACGACATGGAAATCCGCAACGCCGTGGATAAGCTGGGGCTGCGCGGCTACCGCTACGACAGCCTCGAGGCGCGGACGGTCCTGCGCCGGACGACCGACCGCTTCGATCCGGCCGCCCTGGCGGCGACTGAACGGGTCGAGCGGCCGGCCCGGATGGAGGAGTGACATGCTGACCAAGCTGGCCAAAAAGGCATTTCCCAAATCCCTCTGGGTCTACCACTGCAACAGCGGCGCCTGCAACGGCTGCGACATCGAGATCCTCAATATCCTGACGCCGTTCTACGATGTGGAGCGGTTCGGGATCAAATTGGTCGGCTCGCCCCGCCACGCCGACGTCATGCTCCTCTCGGGCGCCGTGACCCGGCCGACCTTCCCCCTCGTCAAGCGGGCCTTCGAGGCCATGCCGGCTCCCAAGCTCGTCTTCGGCGTGGGATCCTGCGCCGTCGGCGGCGGCTGCTGGTTCGATACCTACCACGTCACGGGCGGCGGTGCCACGGCCGTCCCGGTGGACTATTACATCCCGGGCTGCCCGCCGCGCCCCGAGGCCATTCTCTACGGCGTCGCCCTGGCCCTCGGCCTGGTCGACCAGAAGTCGGCCCCGGTCGAGCTGAAGCAGGTCGAGTTCCCGATCGACGCCGCCCTGCGGACCAAGGCCTGGGAAGATCGCAACGCGATCTATAAGCTGTTGAAGGATTGAGGGCGGCCATGGCCAAGAAGATTCTCATCGTTGACGACGACCGCGACCTGGTGGAAAGCCTGTCCCAAGTTCTGCGGGTCCGAGGCTACGAGGTTGCGGCGGCCTATCGCGGCGCCGACGGCTTGCGGGCCGTCCTCGCCGAACGGCCCGACCTGGTCATCCTGGACGTGATGATGGAGACCGACACGGCCGGGTTCGAGGTTGCGGACCAGATCCGCAACCCGCGGCCCGGATCCCGCTACGCCGAGGTCCGGGACCTCCCGCTCGTCATCCTGACCGCCATCGGCCAGGTCACGAACTCGCGCTTCAGCCTCGACCCGGCCGACAACTTCCTGCCTGGGGTGGAGGCCTTCCTGACCAAGCCCGTCGATGTCGACGAGCTCTTGGCCGTGATCGCCCGGCTCCTGCCATGATCGGATTTCTGCGGCGGTCGAACATCCGATTCAAGCTGGTCGTCAGCCTGGTCGCGATCGTCGCCCTGCTCGGGACCTTATCGCTCATCATCGGCATCAACGTCATCAACACGAACGTCGTGCGGGAGGGCGGAGACGCCGTTCGCAACGCCCTGGCCGCCACCTCGGAGCTGTATGAGGAAGAGGTTCAGAAGCGGCTCCAGATCGTCGAGTACCTGGCCAAAACGGCCGAGATCGTCCGGGCCGCCTCCGACCATGACCGCCGCTACCTCTTCGCCAAGCTGGCCCAGATCAAGACCGAGTTCGGCTTCGACATCGTCAACGTGGTCAACCCGGACGGCACCATCCTCGTTCGGGCCAACAACTTCGACGCCTGGGGCGACAGCGTGGCCAGTTATCGCTACATCCAATGGATCCTGCGCAACCGCAAGCCCGCCGCGGGGACCGGGGTCCTCGGCTACGAGAACATACGCCGGGAAGGGCCGGATCTGGCCGAGCGGACCATCATCAAAGTCGTCCCGACCCCGCTGGCCCGCCGCCGCGACTCGGCGGTTGAGGACCGGGCCCTGGTCATGAAGGCGGCCGCCCCGATCTTCGCCGACGGCCGGATGGTGGGGATTCTTTACGCTGCGGTCCTGCTCAACAACAACGACCGGTTCATCGACCGCTTCAAGCGGCTGGTCTTCAAGGAGGAGCGCATCAACGGCCGCGAGGTCGGCGCCGCGACCATCTTCCTGGGCGACATCCGGGTGACCACCAACGTGGCCGACCGCTCCGGCCGGCGGGCCATCGGGACCCAGGTTTCCGAGGAAGTCTACCGCAAGGTCTTCGAGGAGGGCCAGACCTGGACCGGGCAGGCTTTTGTCGTAGACGCTTGGTACGTCTCGGGCTACAGCCCGCTGCGCGAGATCGACGGCCGCATCCTGGGCATGCTCTACGTCGGCGTCCTCAAGGACAAGTTCGACCTGGCCCTGCGCCGGACGACCCTGCTGTTCCTGGGGGTGATCGGGCTGACCCTGATCATCGCCCTGATTCTCGCGGTCTACCTGGTTAACGTCCTGACCAAGCCCGTCCGCCGCATCCTGGCCGCCACCTCCGACGTGGCCAGGGGCAACTACCACCGGATCGAGCCCGGCCCGCACGCCGACACGGACAGCCGCCGGATCGCCGAGGGATTCAACCGCATGGTCGGGGCGATCGAGGAGCGGGACGGCAAGCTCCAGGAGCTGGCCGAGCGGACCATTCTGAAGTCCGAGAAGCTGGCCTCCCTGGGCCGGCTGGCTTCCGGCATCGCCCACGAGATCAACAACCCGCTGACGGGCGTTCTGACCTACAGCAGCCTCCTGATGGACGAGCTCAAGGGGACGCCGGCGGAGGAGGATGTCCGGGTCATCCGCGACGAGACCCTCCGCTGCCGCCGCATCGTGCGCGGCATCCTCGATTTCGCCCGCGAGAGCGAGCCCCTCAAGGAGCCGGCCGACCTCAACGCGGTCATCGACGAGGCCCTCCGCATCCTGGAGAAGAACGTCCATTTCCAGGACGTTGAGATCATCCGGGAATTCGATCCGGACCTGCCCACGGTCCAGATCGACGCCGGCCAGATCAAGCAGATTATCGGCAACCTGGCCGTGAACGCGGCGGACGCCATGCCCGCCGGCGGCCGGCTTCGGATCGGGACGTCCCGCGAAGCCGATCCGGCCCGGGTCGTCATCCGGGTGTCCGACAGCGGCGTCGGCATTCCGCCCGAGAATATGGCCCGGCTGTTTGAGCCATTCTTCACCACCAAGGAGAAGGGCAAGGGGACGGGGCTCGGTCTGCCGGCCGTCTACGGTGTCGTCGAGCGCCATCACGGCACGATCGACGTCCACAGCCGAGTGGGGGAGGGGACCGAGTTCATCATCAAGCTGCCGCCGGCTTGAACCGAAGGGAAAAAGGGACATGCCCGACACGATCCTGTTCATCGACGACGAGGACATCGTCCTGCGGTCCTGCCGCAGGATCTTCGCCCGCGAGGATATCGAGATCGACACCGCCACCTCCGGCGAAGAGGGGCTGGACAAGGCCCGCCGCCGCGACTACGACGTCGTCGTCACCGACCTTAAGATGCCCGGCTTGGGCGGCATCGACGTTCTCAAGGCCCTGCGCAAGGAGCGGCCGGAAACCATCGTCATCGTTTTTACCGGCTACGCCAACGTCGAGACGGCCCGCGAGGCGCTCAAGAACGGCGCCTTCGACTACATCCCCAAGCCCTTCACGCCCGAGGAGATCAAGGACGTTGTCCGCAATGCCTTCCGGGCGCGCCGCGAAAAGGGGCCGGCCCGCATGCTCGACCTTATGGCTATCGTCTCGCATGAGCTCAAGAGCCCCCTGGCCACCGTCCAGACTACGGCTGACACCCTCTACCGCGGCTACTTCGGCAAACTCGAGCCGGGCCAGCGCAAGATCGTCGAGACGATCCTCCGCAATTGCGAATACCTGGAGGACGTCATCCGCTCGTACATCGATCTGTCGAAGATGGAGATCGACGGGCTCGAATCCTTCCAGAAGGACATCCGGCTGGGTGCCGACGTCATTCGGGAAGTGGTCGAGGTGCCCGAGGTCCGGGACAACCTGCGGCGGATGCCGATCCTGACCGAGATCACGGATGATCCGCCCATCCATGGGGACCCCCAGCTTCTCCGGATCGTCGTCCGCAACCTGGTCAACAACGCCGTGAAATACGGCCGCGACGAGACGCCCGTCCGGATCGGGCTGGAGCGGCGGAGCGGCG
The DNA here is from genome assembly GCA_026393855.1 of Candidatus Aminicenantes bacterium. Lineage (NCBI taxonomy): Bacteria > Candidatus Aminicenantota > Candidatus Aminicenantota bacterium. Next base: position 65,636 of record JAPKZJ010000071.1, on the reverse strand, counting down.
AGATCGTCCTGTCCGTCCGCAACGAGGGTGTCGGGATCGCTCCCGAGGACATCCGGAACCGCTTGTTCAAGCGTTTCGAGCGCCTGAAACAGCGGGGGACCGAGGGCGTCAAGGGCTCGGGCCTGGGGCTCTACATCTGCCGCACGATCGTCGAGAAGCACAAGGGGCGGATCTGGGCCGAAAGCGAGCCCGGCGCCTGGGCCGCTTTCTTCGTCGCCCTGCCCCTGCCGGGCGGCGCAGACGCGCCCTCCGTTTGACAAAGAATTCCGGCTCTTGTTACAATTCCGGCAAGTTCCGACGTTAAAGGGGTTGAAGGGGACTGCCATGAGCCGTCGTCGCGCCTGGATCATCGCCTGCCTTTCCCTGGCGGTTCTCTTGCCCTCTTTGGCCCGGGCCCAGGAGCAGGGCTATGCGTTCCGCTGGTCCAACTTCCGGATCGAATTCGCGGGGGGCTGGGCCGGGTCCGGACTCGGCGATTTAAAAACGGCTGCCCAGAACGAGAATCTCTACCTCGATCATTATTTCCTCAAAAAATACGCCGCTTATGCGCCCGTATATCGATATACGGCCGGCAAGGCTTTCCTGCCGCTGGAAGCGGTCACACCGATCGGCGCCTCCATTCGCTACCAGGTCAGTCCTACCTTTGCCCTGTCTCTGGGCGTGCAGTATCTGCGCGGCGAGCGGACTTCGGATGTCGGGCTGGATGTGGAAGTCGGCAATGACCCGGCCGGAATCCCCTTTACCGCCCATTATCGGAACCAGGGATTCCTCCAGTCGGTCAAGGCCTGGATGCCCCAACTGGGGGCCCATTTCGGATGGGATCTGCTCAAGGCCTTGCGGACGGAGATTTATTTACTGGGTGGCCCGATACTGGGCGATTGCCGGATTTGGAGCCAGCGTCGCGAGAGCCTGACCGCCGCGGAATGTACGACGGCGTCCGGCTATCGGACGCTGGAGATGACGGGCCGTTCCACCAGTGTCGCCATCGAGCTGGGCGGCCAGGTCCGGTTCAAGTTGCTGCCTTTTCTGGAAGTCTACGGACAAGGCGGCTATGCCTTCCGCAAGCTGGCCAAAATCCGAGGCCCGCGAACCATCCGGACCGTGGCGGAGAGCCCCGTGCCTTCCGATACGCTGTACTCGCTGACAGGAATATGGGGCCGGACTTGGGAGAAAGCCGACACCCCCTGGGGCGCCTATGCGTCTCCTACCCTGACGACCGAATATGGGACCCAGGCTTGGTCCTTTGACTCCGGCATGTTCGGTACGGCATCCGCCAACGTCGACCTGTCCGGCTTTCAAATGACGGCGGGAATCTCGATCCGGCTTTAAAATCCTCCCCGTTCTTTTGCGGTTGACCCGGTTTCCCGGAACGCGTTACAATCCCGCTTCATAATTCCGCCGCCGAGTGCGTCCGCCGGCCGCCGAGGCGGGCGGATCGGCCAAGGAGCCAATCGTGCATTATAAATCCATCGCGGCCGTCGCCTTCATCGTCATCGCCGCCGCTTTTCTTTGGCCGTCTCCCGGCCTAGCCCAGGAGGAAGGCAATCCTTTCAGTTTCTCCAATTTCACCATCGAATTGACCGGGGGCTGGAGCCGGATCGCGCCCGGCAACATCAACCGTGCGGTTGATGGCGAGAATCTTTATCTCCAACACTACTACGTTAAGAAGTATGCCTATTATGACAACTTGTACGGCGACGCCTATACGCCCGAATACCGCTACACGGCGGGCAAGACGTTCCTGCCTCTCACGGCGATGACGCCGGTCGGGGCCTACCTGCGCTATCAGGTCAGCCCGACGTTCGCCCTATCCTTCGGCTTGCAATACTTGAAGGGCGTTCAGAACTCCGACGTGGGGCTGGATGTCGAGGTTGCCAATCCACCGACCGGCGTTCCCTTCACCGCCCACTATACGAACTCCGGCTTTGTCGTATCGGCCAAGGCCTGGATGCCTCAATTGGGGGTCCATTTCGGCTGGAATCTGCTCAAGTTCCTGCGGACCGAAATATACTTGCAGGGCGGCCCGATCCTGGCCGATTTCCAGGTCTTGAACCAACGCCGCGAGAGCGTCACCACCGAGACGGGGACGACGTCCGCGAGCTCCCGGACGATGGAGCTGACGGGCCACGCCGACAGCGTGGCCATCGAGCTGGGCGGCCAGATCAGGATCAAGCTCCTGCCCTTCTTGGAGATCTACGGCCGGGGCGGCTACGCCTTCCGCAAGCTGACCAAGATCCACGGCCCCCACACCATCCATACGGTCGTGGAGAGCCCCGTTCCTTCGGAGACCGATTATTCCCTCTCCGGAACCTGGGGCATCAGCTGGGAGAACGCCACGACGGCCTGGGGAAAATACGCGGCACCCATCCTGACGACCAACTTCAGCACCATCGGCCACAGCACGGCGCCCGGAACGACGGTCGCCAACGGCGAGCTGTCCGGGTTTCAGCTGACGGCAGGGCTGGCTATTCGGCTCTGAGTCTTTTTTTTTAGTTGTTCTCCCAACTCCGGGAAACGCGGTCCGGGGTGTTGTCCCGGCGGCGCGGGTTCACCACTCCTTTTTACGCTAATCCGCTCGGCGCCTCCAGCGCTTCGCAGTCCTCGTAGGGACGTCGCTTCGACAGTCCCCGCGAGGGCGGAACTCCGCATTCGAGATCGCCCGATCATGGAGACCACCCACTCCCATTCGATTCCGTTAAACGGTTGCGTGCTCAAACAGCCCTCGGCGCCCGTTGGGTCCCCTCGCGGAGAGGCGTAAAAAGCCGGAACCCGCGCGGTTTCGCCGTCGGCCGACACCCCGAACCGCTGATGTTTCCTGGAGACGGGAGAAGAACCTATTTTTTTAAGCGCGGAAATTCGGTCAGCCGGATATTGGTGCAGCCGTAGGGGAGAAGCTCCAGTTCTTCCAGAGGCTCTGCGGATTCGTGAATTCCCGGCGGATACTCCGCCGCCCAGCCGTGGTCAAGGCGCCAGGATTTGAGCCGGCGCCCTTTGACCCGGGCGCTCATGCCCGCCCCTTGGGGTGAGAAGGGCCGCTCGCCGACGGGCTTTTCCTCGAACGTCAACCCGACCGCCGCGTCCTTGTCGTCCACCACGAGGCCGTAGTTCCATGGCGTCGTCGGCCGGACCTCAAAATCGCCGTGGGGCAGTTCGCGCTGGGGCTTGTCCGCGTTGACCCGGGTCCGTTCTTCGCCCAGCTTGAGCGCGTATACCAGCGGTCCCCGCTCGACAGCGACGGACTCGTTATACCGGATTGTTGTTGCGGCCCGCATCGGGAAACGCAGCTCGATTTCTACCGTTCCGGCCCATTCGCGATCGAGCCGGTGAAACGTTCCCGGCCGGAGCGGCGTCGCTGCGCCGCCCGCGACCCGCAGGGTGGGGGCCTGAGCCCAGGCCGGGACGCGGAGAAGGAGAGGGAACTTGGCCGGCCGTTCCGCCGTCACGGACACGGTTAGTGTTTCCCGGAACGGGTAGTCGGTCCGAAGCTCCGCCGTCACGGGGACGCCGCGCGAGAGGAAGCGGGCCCGGCTGGGAGCGTAGGCGACGGCGGCCAGGCCTTCGTCGGGCGTCCTCATCCAGAGGTGCGCCGCGAACTTGGGCCAGCCCTGGTGCATGTTGGCCGTGCAGCAGCCGAAGTTCGGCTCCAGGCCGAAGATGTTGGACTCGGGTCCGTTGGTGGTCCAGAGGTGGTCGGGGTTGATCGTGGCCTGGATTTGATTGACCTGCTGGTCGTACTGGTGAGCCCACATGTCCGGCGTGAAGGCGGCCGGCAGGGCGTTGAAGGCGACTTGCTCCAGACGGTCCCCGAAGGCAGGATCGCCGAGCACGGAGAGCAGGACTTCAAGTGAGTACATGAACTCGACCACGGCGCAGAGCTCGGTCCCTTGGAGAGGGTTCTTGCCGGCCAGGCACTCGTCGCCGGTGAACATGCCCGTGACCTGTCCGTGGTAGCGGTCGAGCAGAGCGATCATCCGGGCTGGGAAAGCCGGGTCGCCCTGATCGGGTCCGAGCCGCCAGGACAGGGCCGAGGCTTTGGGGGCCATCCCCGTGTTGACGACGTGCTTGGCCCACTTCCACAAGCCGCGGCGCGGAGTCGGCACGGTCACATCTTCGCCCCGGTAGAAGGCTTCGTAGTCGAAGCCTTGGGCCCGCAGCTTGCGGCCCAAGTCGAGCAGCCATTTCTCCCCAGTCCGCTCGTAGACGTGGAAGATCGGCACAAGGCCTTCGAACCAGCGGTAGCGGCCCCAATCGTATAGCGGCGTGCGGTCCAGCCCGGCCGCCATCGCCCGCAGGCTGCGTTCGACGGCCCGCAAGACCTTGTCGTCGCCGGTGGCGTCATGATACTGGGCCAGCATCTTATTGGCCAGGAGGATGGCCCAGAGGTCGTATTTCTTGACCGCGGCGTCCTCCGGGTAGGGAGCGAACCAGCCATCGGCCCGCTGGCCGGCGACGATCTCCTCGATATGGCGCGAGGCTTTGGCTTTGAGTCCTGGATCGTCCAGGCTCCAGGCCAGAGGGATGAAGCCGTCCATCCAATAAGGGGCGCGCTCCCAGCCTTCGGCCTCGCCCCCGAACCATTTGCTGCGTTGGACATCGGGCCAGAATTCGTCCAGATGGCCGCTCAAGCCGTCGGCCTGGATGCGCAATTGGCGTTCGAGCCAACCGAGGGCCCGGATCGAGCCCAGGGGGAGCGGACGGAACTTGGGTTCGGACAGACCCGAGGGAACCGGGGCCGATAAATCGGCCGCAACACCGGCCGAGGCCTTGGCCGGCAGCCCGGGCGCCGCCAAGGCGACCGCGCCGGCCGTCATATGGGTCAGGAATTCGCGGCGGTTCAAGCTGGTCATGGGGCTTCCTCCTTCCAACGGTTCCATAAGTAGCACAGGGGGAGGACTTAGACAAGGTCGAAGGCCGGACGGGGGCCGGGAGTGACATATCGTCCGGGTTCCCATATAATGGCCCTCGCCGCCCAAGGCGGAGGAGGCAAGCGGAGTGACGGATAAAACGGTCCTATCGCTCGTCCAGGGCTGGGAAACGGTCCGTTGCGAGCTGTTCAACACCCGGATCTCCGATCTCGGCCTGCGGGTCGAAGGTTCGCCCTTGGATAAGCCCGTTCAGCGCCTCTACCGCGAGCTTCAGGCCAAGAAGATTCCGTTCCGCCCTCAAGTCTATCTGACCGACGGATGGGGCTGTCCCGACCGATCGCCGGTTATCGGCGCCCCGTTCTATCTGGCCGATCCCCGGTTATCTCGGATCGAGGAGGAGCAGAACGGGGAACTGGAGGACGGCCCCGGCATCATGATGTTCCTCCGACACGAGGCCGGCCACGCCGTCAACTACGCTTACCGGCTATGGAAGCGGCCCGGCTGGGTCGAGAACTTCGGGGTGTTCCACCGGCCTTACCGTGACATCTTCCGCCCCGATCGGACGAGCCGCGAATTCGTCCGCCATATCGACGCCTATCCCTACGGCCGGACATACGCCCAGAAGCATCCCGACGAGGACTTCGCGGAAACCTTTGCAGTCTGGCTGACGCCGCGGGGGGAGTGGCGGCGGCGCTACCGGTTCTGGCCTGCTTACCGCAAGCTCGTCTTTCTCGACGGCCTGATGCGGAGCATCCGGGACGAGGCTCCCTTCGCTGATCGCGGCCGGACCTTCAAACCGATCGAGCGGATGACTTATCCCCTGGCCGATCATTACGGCAAAAGGGCTGAGCGACTGCGCCGCGCCGCCCGCGGCTACGTCGATGACCGGCTGCGCGAAGTCTTCCCCCCTCTACGAGGGGAAGTCCTGTGGCCTGCCGCGGACCTTTTCCGAAAACATCACGACCATCTCATCGGTAGGGTGGTGCGCTGGTCCAATCTCTCCGAGGTGTCGGGGGAGGCGATCCTGCGAAAGCTGGAGTCCCGGGCTCGCGTCTTGGGGCTGCATTATCGTCCCCGGCGGGCCGAAGAAAAGCTGCTCGACATCGTCTCGCTGGCAACTGCCATGGCCATGGATTATGCCTACACCGGCCGCCTGACCGGTTGAGGCCGAAACCTATTTGCCCCTGGGCAGGGGCTTCGGCTTGAGGGTGAAGATCGGCAGGTTCAGGTCGAAGGGCGGGGGATCGAAAGCGGTCTTAATGACCAATCCCAGAAGCTCGGAGTAGGAGATGCCGGCCCGCTTGGCCGCTCGGGCCAAACCCATGCCGTCGTCCAGGCAAGGATTGCAGTTGACCTCGAGCACGCGCGGCTCCCCGTTTTCGTCAAGCCGCATGTCGACCCGCCCGTAGCCCCATCCGCCGATGGTCCGGAAGCCTTTGGCTGCGACCTCGCCGATGCGGGCGGCCAAGGATGGATCGACCTTGGCCGGGCAGATGACCCGAGTCCGCTTATACTCGACCGAAGTTGAAATCCACTTGGCGGCGTAGGACATGATCGGGGGGATGCTTTCCGGCAATCCGGAATAATCCACCTCGGCCAGCGGCAGGATCCGCAGGCGGCGGCCGCCGATGACACCGACGTTGAACTCGCGCCCCGGCAGGAACCGCTGGACGAGCACGGGCTGGTTGTATTCGCGGATGACCTCCCGGACCTTCTCGCGCAGGGCTTTTTTGGTTTCGACGACCGATTGGCGATCGAGGCCGATCCCGGCATGCTCCTGGCCCGGGTGGATGATCAGCGGGAAGCGCCATTGGCGCGTCTCGATCTGGGATACGCGCTCGATGAGCGCGGTGTCGGGCGGGATGGGGATCTCGGCGCCCTTGAGCAGACTGATGGCCATGAATTTGTCCCGGCTTAATCCCAGGCTCAAGGCGGGCGATCCGGTCATGGGAAAGCCCAGCATGCGGATGAAGGCGGCGACGCGCATTTCGTAGAGAGCTCCGTGGACGACGTCGTCGTACTGATTGAAGACGACATCGGGCCGAATCCGGCGGAGCTTGCGCTGCAGGGCGGCCAGGTCGTCGGCCAGCGGAACGATCTCCACGGTATGCCCGAGGCGGCGGATGGCCCGGGCCATGCGGCGGATCATCGAGCGCAGATGGTCGACACTGCCGTGATCGGTCGCTTCGCCGGGCTGGGAGTCCTGGTAGGAATTGTAGATGAGGGCGACGCGCAGTGATTTCAAAGGGCACCCTCCAACTCTTCGATCATTAACCTCATGATAATCGAACGTGAGTGGATGTGCAAGAGAGGAGCGACCTGATACAATGACGCTTTGACCTTCCGGAAAGGATATTTGCGCATGACCTCCCTCCGCGCCCTGATCTTCGACATGGACGGGCTGATGATCGACAGCGAGCGGCTCTACTTCACCGCCGAGCACGAGATGGCCCGCTCTTATGGCCGCGAGGTGAGCGAAGAAACCCTGCGGCAGATGATGGGCCGTAAGCCGCTCGAGAGCCTGGAGATCTACGTCCGCGAGACGGGCCTGCCGATCTCGGCCGAGAAGGCCTATGAGATCCGAAATGGCTTGATGCGGGACAAGCTGCGCAACGAGGTGGCGGCCATGCCCGGGCTCGGCCGGATCCTGCAGAGATTCCGCGGCCGGCTGAAGCTGGCGGTGGCCACCGGCGCGCAGAGCGAGTTCCTGCGCATCGTCGTCGCCAGGCTCCGCTTGGATGGCGTCTTCGACATCCTGCAGGATTCCGACGACATCGCCACGGGGAAGCCCGATCCCGAGATTTTTCTCTCGACTTGCGCGAGACTAGGCCTTCCGCCAGCTGCCTGCGCCGTGCTCGAAGACTCGGGCAACGGAGTCCTGGCCGGCCGGCAGGCCGGCTGCTATGTGATCGCCGTTCCCAACGAATATACGCGACGCCACGATTTCTCGCCGGCCGATTACATCGCCGCCTGTCTGGACGACGCCGCGGAACATATCGAATCCTGCCTCGCGGATGGGGCAGAGCCGGCCGCCTCGTCCGGACGCTAGCCGTTTCTTTGAAATCCTGACTTGACAAGAGCGCCCTCACGCACGATCATAGAACTGTGAGAACCTCGAAAGTTTTTAAAGTATTAGATCCGGAAGGGAAGAAAGTGGGCCCCGCCGACCCGTTTCGCGACCGGATCGTCGAAACGGCCCGGGGCCTCTTCTTCCGCTCCGGCTTCAACCGGGTGACGATGGACGAGATCGCCTCCCGGCTGGGGATCGGGAAAGCCACCCTGTATACCGTCTTCGCCGGCAAGGAGGACCTTCTCCTGGCGGTCGTCCGGCGTACGATCGGCGAGACGATGACTCGCATCGAGGCCGCCGCTTCGGACCGCAAGGCCGGTTTCGTCGAGCGGGTCTCGGCCCTGATGGCCACCATAGGGACGCTGTTTGCCTCGATCAGCCCGCTCTTCCTGGACGATCTGCGCCGTAGCGCGCCCCATATCTGGACGGCTATCGACGCCTTCCGCCGCGAGAAGCTGCGGGCTAATTTCTCGCTCGTCTTGCGGGGAGGCATCGACGACGGCGTCTTCCGCGGCGACGTCGACATCGACCTCGTTTTGGATATGTATATCGGCCTCGTCGAGCGCTATCTCAACCCGGACGCCATCCTGCGCTACGGCCGCCCCGCTTCCGATCTGTTCGGGGCGATCCTCCAGGTCTTTTTCCAAGGCCTCTTGACGAATCGAGGCCGCTCGGAATTCTCCCGCCGGCTCCCGCGCTCCATTCCGCCGGCAAAGGACGGTCGATCATGAGCCGACGCCTCCTCGCGGCTGTCATCCCTCTCTGCCTCGCTGCCGCCTGCGTCCGAGGGCCGGCGGATGGGCCGCTTCGCGCTTCGGGGACTATCGAGGCCCGCCAAGTCCGTCTTTCGGCTAAGATCGCGGGCGATCTACTTGCGCTTCCGGTCAAGGAAGGCGATCGCGTCAAGCCGGGCGACCCGATCGCTTCGATCGACCATGCCGGGCTCGATATCCAATTGCGGCAGGCCGAGGCGGGGGCCGTCCTGGCCCAGGCCCAGTTAGATCTGCTCAAGTCCGGAGCCCGGGCCGAAGACATCCGGCAGGTCGAAGAGGCTTTTCGCCAAGCCGAGTCCGTCCTCAAGACGGCCGAGGAGGACGACCGCCGCATGCGCGATCTGGCGGCCAAGGGCAGCGTCACGGCCAAGCAAGCCGAGGATGCGGCGTCCCGCCTGATCGTAACCCGGGCCCAAACATCAGCCGCGGCCGAGGCCCTTAAAAAGTCTCGGACTTTGGCCCGGCCGGAGGAGCTTCGGGCCGCCCGGGCCCGCCTGGATCAAGCCCAGGCGGCATCCGACCTTTTGCGCAAGGCGATCGCCGACTGCGACCTCGTCTCACCGGTCTCCGGCGTCGTCACCCAGGTCCCGGTCGAGCGGGGCGAGCTCATCGCGGCCGGTGCGACCGTGGCCGTCGTTTCGGAATTGGATCGCGTTCACGTGATGATCTATGTCACCGAAGTCGAGCTGGCCCGCGTCAAGCTCGGAGGGCGGGCCGACATCTCGATCGACGGCGCCCCCGGGCGGAAAATCCCCGGGACGATCACCTACATCTCGCCCGAGGCCGAATTCACGCCCAAAAACGTCCAGACCCGCGAGGACCGCGTCAAGCTGGTCTTCGGCGTCAAGATCGAGATCGACAATCGGGACGGCCTGCTCAAGCCGGGCCTGCCGGCGGACGCCGTTCTGACCGATCAGGGCCGTTGAGCGGAGCCGCCATGGCCGGATGGGCGATCGAGACCAAATCCCTGTCGAAGTCGTTCGACGGCTTGGAGGCGGTCCGCTCGGTCGATCTGCGGATCCGGGAAGGGGAGATGTTCAGCCTGGTCGGCCCCGACGGGGCCGGAAAGACCACCCTGATCCGCATGCTCTGCGGCATCCTTCGGCCGACATCCGGGCGGGCCGTCGTCCTCGGCGGCGATATCGCCCAAGCGGATGGGGCGGCTAAGAGCCGGATCGGCTACCTTTCCCAGCGCTTCAGCCTCTATGGCGATCTGACCGTGGACGAGAACATCGAATTCTTTGCCGAGATCCATAGTCAGCGCGATTACCGATCCCGGCGCGAGGAGCTGCTGGCTTTTACCCGGCTAGCCCCTTTCCGAACACGCCTGGCCGACCGGCTGTCCGGAGGCATGCGGCAAAAGCTGGGCCTGGCTTGCACGCTCATCCATCAGCCCCGGCTTTTACTCTTGGACGAGCCGACGACCGGCGTCGATCCCGTCTCGCGGCGAGAGTTTTGGACGATTCTCTCCGACCTGCTCCGAACGGGCATCACCATTCTTATGACGACCCCCTATTTGGATGAGGCCGAGCGATCCTCACAGGTCGGATTGCTCGACCGAGGCCGCCTTGTCGCTGCGGACACGCCCCAAGCCGTCAAGGCCCTGATGCCGGGTCAGGTGGCCGAGCTCGTCTGTTCCGAAACCCGCCGAGCCTATTTCCTTCTCAAGGAGCACCCCGAATTCGACGGGGTCCAGATTTTCGGCGACCGTATCCACGTCGTTGCGGCCTCGGCTGAGCGGGCCCGCCCGATTGCCGCCGCCGCTTTAGCCGCGGCCGGCATCGAGATCCGCGGCTGGCGCGTCATCCCGCCTTCCCTGGAAAACGTGTTCATCGCCGTTACCCGGGGCGGCGGGCAGGAGAACGAGCATGAAATCAACTAAACGGACGGCCTTTGCCGCCGCGCTGGCGATCGCCGCTTGTCTGGCCGCCGCGGCAGCCGAGCGGAAAGCCCTGACGGTCGAGGACGCGGTCTCTCTAGCCGTCGCCCACAGCCTGGGGCTGGATGCCGCCCGGGCCCGGACGGACGAGGCGGCGGCCCGGACCCGCGAAGTCGCGGCGGCCCGCCTGCCGGCCCTGCGCTTCTCTGGTGGCTATACCCGGTTGAGCGAAGTCCCGCCTTTCGAGATCAGCCTGCCGTTCCTCTCAAGCCTGCCGTTTCCCGTAGCCTCCAAGTTCGTCGTTTCGCCTGTCTACTTCAACAACTACACGGTCCGGCTGAGCGTGCAGCAGCCCGTTTTCACCGGCTTCCGGCTGAAAAAGGCGGCCGAGGCCTCGCGCCTGGCCGAACAGGCCTCGACCCAGGACGGGCTCAAGGACAAAGCCGACGTCGAGGCGGGGGCGCGGACGGCCTACTGGACCGCTTTCCGGGCCTCGGAGATGCTGGCTGTGGCTAGCGAGAACCGGAGCCGCCTCGAGGCCCACTTAAAGAACGTATCCAACCTTCTGGCGCAGGGACTGGCGACCCGCAACGATGTCCTCAAGGTCCAGGCCCAACTGGCCGGCGCGGACCTTCTACTCGTTGAGGGGAAGACCGGCGTTCAATCCTCGCAAGTCTTCCTGGCCAGCCTGCTCGGTTTGCCGCTCATTACGGAGTTCGACCTCCGGACCGGCGTCTGCGACATCGCCCTGGGTGTCGGCGACGGGATCGAGGGAGGAACGACGCTGGACGAGCTCATGGCCCGGGCCCTGGCCGGCCGGCCCGAGCTTAAAGCCATGGGCCTGCGCGTCCAGGCGGCCGAAGCCAGTGTCGCCATGGCCCGGGCGGGCCTTCTCCCGCAAGTCTTCGTCGGCGGCAACTATCACCTCTTGCGGCCGAATCCGAGGCTTCTGCCCACGGAAGACAAGTTCTACGGAACTTGGGACCTAGGCTTGACCGTCTCGTACGATCTTTGGAACGGCAACCAAACCGGTTTGCAGACGAAGCAGGCCGAGGCGCAGCGGACTCAGGCCCGCGACGCGTTGGGGATCCTGAACGAACAGATCGCGCTCGAGGTCACCCAAGCCTGGTTGGCTGTCCGCCAAGCCCGGGAGAGAATCACCGCCGCCGACGCGGCCGCGGCCCAGGCCGAGGAGAATTTTCGCGTCACCGGCGATCGATTCAAAGACGGCGTCGCCCTGAGCTCCGATGTCCTCGATGCCGAGCTCTTCGTCCTGCAGGCCAAGACCAGCCGGACGCAGGCGTTGATCGATCTCGAACTGGCCAGGACCCGGCTGCGCCGCGCGACGGCGGCATGAGCGGAGGCAAGGGGATGGCGACGAGTGCGATCGAGGTCCGGAACCTAAGCAAGAGGTTCGGTGACTTTCTCGCCGTCGACTCCATCAGCTTCGATGTCCGGCGGGGGGATATCTTTGGCTTCCTCGGGGCCAATGGGGCCGGCAAATCGACGACCATCCGGATGCTCTGCGGCCTGCTCGAGCCGACCTCGGGGACGGCCCTGGTGGCGGGCCATGACATCCGCCGAGCCCCGGAAATGGTCAAGCGCTCGATCGGTTACATGTCGCAACGATTCTCGCTCTATGAGGATCTGACCGTCGAGGAAAATATTCTCTTCTTCGGCGGCGTTTACGGAATGGCCTCCGCGGCCCTGCAAGCACGCCTGGCTTGGGTCCTGGCGATGGCCGGCCTGAAAGGTCGCGAGCGAAGCCTGACCCGGCATCTGTCCCAAGGCTGGCGGCAGCGCCTGGCCCTTGGCTGCGCCGTTCTGCATGAGCCGGGGATCGTCTTTCTGGACGAGCCGACGGGCGGTGTCGATCCCGTGTCGCGGCGGGCCTTCTGGGACCTCATCAACCGGCTGTCGGAAGCCGGCGTTACGATCTTCGTCACCACCCATTATCTCGACGAAGCCGAATCGTGCAACGACATCCGCCTCATCCATGCCGGCCGGATCGTCGGCGCGGGCAGCCCCTCGGCACTCAAGGCGGCCACCATTCGCAATCCGATACTGGAAGTCGAATGTGATCGGGTCGTCGAAGCTCTCGATCTTTTTCGTCGGGAGCCTTGGGTCCGCGACATCTCGATCTTCGGCGTCCTTCTGCACGTCGGGGTCGCCGACGAGGAGGAGGGGCGGCGGCGGCTCGCGGCCCGGTTGGCGGAGGCCGGCATTGCGCTGCGGCGAGCCGACCGCATCGTTCCTTCACTCGAGGACGTCTTTCTGCGCCGCATCGAGGACAGCGACCGGGAGGCGGGCCGGTGAGGGCGCGGCGGCTTGGACTCGCGGCCGGGTTCTCCTCCATTCGGCCCATCATCCGCAAGGAGTTCAGGCAGATCCGCCGCGATCCGCGGACCCTCATCTTCCTCCTGGCCCTGCCCGGTTTCCTGCTGCTGATGTACGGCTATGCCCTGAATTTCGACTTCAAGCACATCCCGATGGCCGTCTGCGACCAAGACAGGAGCCCGGAGAGCCGGGATTTCCTGGAGCGGCTGGGGACGACGGAATACTTCGACATCCGATTCCGCCTGGACGATCCTCGCCAGGTGGACGGCCTGTTCGGGCTCGACAAGGCCCGGGTCGCTGTCGTCGTTCCGCGCGGGTTCGCCGAGGATCTGGCCTCGGCCGGCGGAGCGGAGATCCAGGTCCTCCTGGACGGCACGAACGCCACCAGCGCGGGGACGGCGGCCGGCTATATCGCTGCCATCGTCCAGGGTGCTTCGATCCGGATGACGACCCGAGTCCTGGATGGGCGTGGCTTTCGCGGCCCTGCGCTTCCCGTTCAGGCCGAGGTCCGGGTCTGGTACAACCCGGAACTGCGCAGCGCCCTCTTTCTCGTCCCGGGGCTGATGGCCTTTATCCTCATGATCATCGTAGTCATCTCGACCGCGTTCTCCATCGTTCGGGAGAAGGAGCGGGGGACCATGGAGCAGATTCTCGTCTCGCCTGTCCGGCCCTTCGCCCTGATCGTCGGCAAGACCGTTCCTTACGTTCTGATCTCGCTTCTCTCGGCCCATCTAGTCCTGGGCCTGGGCTGGATCTTGTTCGGCGTCCCCATCCGGGGCAGCTACCCGCTTCTCCTGTTGGTCATGGGGCTGTTCCTGTTGGGCGGACTGGGCCAGGGCATCCTCATATCGACCGTGACCCGGACCCAGCAGGTGGCGTTCATGATCTCGATCTTGACCACTTTCCTGCCGACTTTCATCCTGTCGGGCTTTGTCTTTCCGATCCGCAACATGCCGGGGATCATCCGGGCCGTGAGCGCCCTCGTCCCGGCCCGCTATTTTCTGTCCGCCCTGCGGGACCTTATGATCAAGGGGGTCGGGATTGCGGCCTTTTGGGACCAGATGCTCTTCCTGGCGGCGTTCGCGATCCTGACCATCGTCGTCAGCACGGCCCGCCTGCGCCGGACCTCGGGTGAGGAGCGGGTCAAGGGGAGGGCGCGATGAAAGCCATCCTGGCCGTGCTGAAGAAGGAGTTCATCCAGCTCCGCCGCGACAAGCGAATGGCGCCTATCCTCTTTATTTCGCCTATCCTCCAATTGCTGCTGCTGGGTTACGCCGTGAACATGGACGTGCGGGACATCCCCTCGGTCGTCTGCGACCAGGACCGGACGCCGCAGAGCCGCTCCTATCTGGACGCGTTCTTCCACTCCGGCTATTTCTCGCGGCTGGAAGACGTTGAAAGGCCCGATCAGATCGATGTCCGGATCGACCGCGGCGATGCCGCCATGGCCATGATCATCCCCCGCGGCTTCGGCGAGCGGCTCCTGGCTGGTCGGGGGGCCGTAGCCCAGATCATCGCCGACGGCACGGAGAGCCAATCGGCGACCATCGGACTCAACTACGCCGCCATGATCACGTCCCGATTCTCCCAATCCCTGCTTGTGGAGACTTTCGTCCGCCTGCGCGGTGCCCGTCTGCAGCCGGTGCTGATCACGCCGGAGGTCCGAGTCTTCTACAATCCCGACTTGAAAAGCCGCAACTTCCTCGTGCCCGGGGTCCTGGGATTGATTCTGATGATCATGACCATGATGCTGAGCTCGATGGGGATTGTCCGGGAGAAAGAGACGGGCACCCTGGAGCAGCTCATTGTGACCCCGATCCGTCCCGGTCAGATCATCCTGGGCAAGCTCCTGCCGTTCTTGTTCATCGGAGTCGTTGAAGTCGTCTTGGTGACCAGCCTGGTGGTGTTCGGATTCCATATCCCGCTCCGGGGGAGCGGTCTGCTTCTTGGCGGCATGAGCCTCATCTTCATGCTGACGACCCTAAGCCTGGGCCTGTTTATCTCGACCATCTCCCGCAACCAGCAACAAGCCATGCTGACGGCTGTCTTCTTCATGATCCCGATGATCCTGCTGTCGAACTTCGTCTTTCCCATCGAGACCATGCCCGGCTTCTTCCGGGCCGTGACCACGGTCGTCCCGATCAAGTATTTCTTCTCGGTCATCCGCGGCATCTTCCTCAAGGGATCGGGTTGGGCGGAGCTGTGGGACGAGGCCGCGGCCATGGCCGTCTTCGGCGCGGTCGTGCTGGCCTTGAGCATCGCCCGCTTCAAGAAACGGTTGGAGTGATCGTCCGCGCGGTTTCGCCGTTGGCCGAAACGCCGAACCGCTCTGTTCTCCCCGGAATTGGCAGAGTTTACATATTCAGCGGCTTTCCGGGACAAGCAGCCTAACTGGGCCGATGAGCCCCGAGGGCGGCAGAGGAGTGTCGGCTTTGTATGGATTCCATGTCGTCCGGGCCGGCCTTTTGTCGGGCGGAAGCGCGGCGTCCCCGATCAGCCGGTTGAGCCAGAGGTTGGCGACCTCGATATCGAGCTTGTTGGGACCCGGGCGCAAAGCATCGGTGACATCCACCCGGAAGGGCGCGTGCCAGAGAACTCCGAGGTCGCGGCCGTTCAAGCGAACCTTGGCCATGACTTCGACCCGGCCCAGGTCCAGGACGACGCGGCCCGCCGGGTTCGGGCCGGCGAATTCCGCGGTGTAGACCGTCGTGCCGCTGAAATGCCGGACAGCCTCGTCGGCATGCCCGGCCAGGTCGATTAATTCCGGGAGAACGAACTCGGCCGGCGCTTCCGGCCCCGTCCCGAACGAGACGGCCCACGGCCCGCGGATCTCCGCGGCCGGCCGAAGATCGGCCACATTCGATGGCTCTGTCCGCGACGCGGCCCCGCGCGGCTGGAAGACGACGAAGATGGAGCCGTGGGCTTCCAACGTCAATTCCATGCGGCTTTGGCCGTGATCTTCGACGAGCGCGGGCGCCGGACGGATCCGGCCCGTGACGGCGTCCCACAACGAAGCCGTTTTGCCGGCCGTGCGGAAGCTGCAGGCAACCTTGACGGCCTCCTCCGACGGATTGGAGACGAAATAGATATCTGTCTCCCCGTCTTGGCGATGAAGGAAACGGAACGCGCCGTTCGAAGAGAAATCGGGCGGGGTTCGCGATGCCGTCAACACCCCGGCGGTCAAGCCATACTCGGGATACTGGGGGATCGAGCCATCGGCCGTCGGATTTGCGGCCGGTCTGGGCGTTTCGAAAATCCGCCCCTTTCCGAAAGCGCGCGCCGGTCTCATCACCCGCTCCGGCGCCGGGCGGTTCCCCCAGACCTCCTCCGCCAGACCTTTTATCTCAGCGTTCGAGGCCGGATATCCTTCCAGCCCGAGCGAGGCCGAGGGGCGTGGCCCCATGACGGTCGCCCCGTCCGCGACAAGATCCCGCACCTTACGGAGCAGGGAGGGCGTCATGGTCTCCCGCTCGGGCAGGACAAGGACGGCGTAGCTGCAGCCGCCTGGGAAGACAATTCGGCCGTCCCGGACCGAGGCCCGCTCGATCAGATTTTCCGGGGCGCAGCCGTCGAATTGGAAGACGCCACGATTCTGGACGGGCTTCGGTCCCCAGAGAGCCGACGGTGGCGGCACAAAGACCTGGGGTGCCCCCTCCGGAACTAGGTAGAGGATGTCGGCCACGGGCAAGCCGCGGCGCAGCAGGAACTGGCAGCGGGCCAGGTAGAGGTTCCAGGCCGACGACATCTCCCACCAGGTTTGGGTTCTCTCGTAGTGGACTCCATACGGCCCCATGGTCATCCCGGGCGCCTGGTCGAGACGCGGCTGGTGGGCGTAGCGGTGGATGACGAAGCGGTTGATCCCGGCCGCGAAGGCCCAATCGGCCTGGTCCTTCATCGCCCCGGGATGGAGCCGCCACGCTTCGCGGTCGTCCGCCGTGAATGACTCCGCCCCGACGATCGTCCGCCCCCGCGTGTGGGCGATCGAGACGGCCTCGAAGACGCTGTAAGAGGTGTCGAACCCGAAGCCGCGGGCCCAAAACTCGCCCATCGGTACGTCGGCTTCCGCCCCCAGGCTCAAATCCGCGCAGGGGTTCATATCATACGGCTCGATGGACAAGCCGAAGCCGTCCCGACGGCCCAGCTCCTTGAGGTGCCGGGCGTGGTTCTCCACGACCAGCTCCTGGGCGGTCCGGCGAAGATCCCACAGAAAGCGCTCCGAGATTTCCGGACTGTCCACGATGCGCCCCGTCCAGACCGGTAGGAAGGAGAAGAGATCGTACCCGCGGCGCCTGCGGAATTCCTCCCGGAAAGCGCTGCTCCAGTTCTGGGCTCCCATCTCCCAGCTGTCGATATGCAGCATCGTCCAGCCCGTCCGCCGTCCGGCCGGGCGGGGACCGATCTCGGCCAGCAGGGCGCCGATATAGGCTTTGTAGTGCGCGTCCAGGGCGGCGGGATCGAACTTGTCGGACTCCAAGCCCAAGCCGGGCAGGGGCGCCGGCCGGGTGTTGGCCCCGGTGCTGACGCGGCCGAACCGCAGCAGCGTCCAGCGCCCGGCCGGGACGTCCCAGGCCACGCGTCCGTTCGCCTCCAGGCGGCCGCTGATGTCGATGATGCGGCCGCGGTCTACGACCGCGGATGCGGCCGCCGTCGGATAGGCTGCGGGCGCGGGCAGGAAGGGCTTGACCTTGGCCATCGAGGAATAGGGGTGCCGGAGAAACAGCGCCTTCTCGTCGATGTCGGCAATGCGGGCCCCGGCAGGCGTCGTCGGAACAGCCAGCACCGCCACATCGACATAGAACGACTCCCGGGCCTTGTCCAATGCCTCGGGCACTTTCCCGCCAAAGTAGCGGGGCCGGGGAGGGGGCTGCGGCAGGATGGCATCGAAATGGGTCGGGCCTACCGCCTCGGTTGCCGAGGCGACGAGATGCTGCATGGATTGGCCGGGTTCGACCCAAGGGCCGCCGCTGCCCGTCCAGCCGGGGCCGGCGTTGAGAGTGATCTCCAGGCCGAGCCGCTCGGCCTCCTCGACGGCGTGCTTGAACAGGGCCCGCCAGGCCGGGCTCATGAATTCGACCGGGCCGCGGGGGATGCCGACGTCGACCTCGAGGAGGATGACGCCTCCGATCCCGGCCCGTTTCATGGCTTCCAGGTCGGCGGTGATCCCTTCCCGGCTCGAATTGCCGTCCATGATGAACCAATAGACCCAGGGGCGGGCCTCATCCGGAGGCCGGCGAAAACCCGCTTCGAGATCGGCCCGCATCTGGGCGTCCCCTTGGGGGGCGGACCTCGGTCTACAGGCGGAGCTAAGCCCGAGGAGAGCGAAAGCCGTCAGGATAAAGAATATCCAATTTTTGAGGATAACGAGGCGGCGCGGCATGGTCATGCTCCTGTCCTAGAAAATCCGGTAGGTCCCGTCCCGTATGATCTCCTCGCGGCCGCCGTCCGGGCCGACGAGGACGACCGAGCGAACCGCGACCCGGGGCTGGCTTTGCGGGATGTAGATTCGGTCCAGATGGATGACCTCCGCCGGAGTCGAAAAATCCTTGGGACCGACGGCGCCCCCGAAATGATCACTGCGTCCGAAGGCGATGTGAAGGCCCAGCTTCTCGTCGAGCAGGATCTCGCCGACCGGGTCGAGGCCGAAGTCGGCCAGCACGCCGAAGCCCAGCTCGGCCATGTTGCCGTAGGCCGGCTCGCGCCGAAGATGATCGGCTTCCTCCGTCCACGCGGGCTCTTCGCCCCGGACTTCGACCGCCCGGTTGGCGGCGATCGTGAAAACGACGAGCCCCCGGCCCGTATCCACCGGCAGCGTCCCCGCGCTTTGGCTCGGATCGCCGAGGCCGCCTTCGAAGGGGACGATATAGGCTTCGCCCGAGGGCAGATTGCCGGCCGTCCCGGCCTCCGGGAAACGGCCGGTCGAGGAGTGCGCGGTCCGGTGCCGCAAGTCGAGAGTCAGGAAGTGCGGCAAGCCGTCGGCGACCAGAATGATTTCGGCTTGCGCCGCCGCGTCGAGGCGGTCTTTCAGGACCATGACCCGTTCCGCCACCAGCCCGTAGTCGATGCGCAGGGCGGGGACCATGGAGGCGGCGAAGCCCGGCATAGTCGCGGCCCGGAAGCCGAACCGCTTGGCGGCGTTCTTGAGCGGCGCCGTAGTCGAGAACTCCGTCGGCGCCAGGTAGAGCTGATGGGAAGCGAAGACTTCTTCAAAGGCGATCGCCCGGCCGGCCGCGGCCAGCCCGGCTGCTCCGTCGGGCAGGTCGCTCTCGATCAGGAAAGCCTCGGCGGGCAGATCGGCGTTGTTCGAGCCGACATCGGGATAAGCGATAAGATCGACCCCTTCCAGTTGGAGCTCGGTCGCTCCGTCTCGCAGGGCTGCCGCCCAAGCCGCCGCCAACCCGCGGCGTTCGCGCCAGGGGGCGTTGTCGGAGGCGGGATCATGCGGCAGATCCACGAGAACGGCCAGCAGCCTGTCGCCGGGGAAGGGTGGAAAGACGGAGTGGACCAGGCCGACCAGATCGCCTGCCGACAGGGAATTCACTGCTGGACTTTCGTTCATGGGGCCCTCCGGGAATCCCAATATAGCTTCGCCCCGGCTTTCGCGCAATCCCGGCTTTTTCTTTGCCGGCTTTTACATATAAAATGGAATAAGCGCTCCGGGCGATTGTATCCGGAGCGGAGCCAGAACGCGGCGCCCGCCGCCCGGCGCCAGGAGGATCGATGCGCAAAAGAACCGTCCGGATGCACATGCTGATCGGCATTCTCGTCCTCCTGGCCGTCGTCGTGGCCGGCGCCATCCGAGGAAAAACGATGCAAGACCGACCCAAGGTGAACACGGTCGAGCTCTGGGCCCAGGTTGCCAAGGCCGAAAAGGATGGGCTGCCCCAGACCGCCGTCGACCTGCTGAAGAAGATCTATACCGCCTCCGCCGCGGACCGCCAGCCGGCCGAAGCCCTGCGGGCTCTGACCCGGCAGCTCATCCTGGAGGCGACGATCGAAGGGAACCAGCCGGGGCCGCGCCTCGTCCGGCTGCAGGAGGAGATCGGGAAGGCTCCCGAATCGCTCAAGCCGATGCTGCGGATCGTGTTGGCCCGCTGGTACTGGAGCTATTTCTCGCGCAACCGCTGGCGGTTCACCGGGCGGACCGCGACGGAGGGTGTCGACGACAAGGATTTCACGACTTGGGACCTGCCCCGGCTGCTGCGGACGATCGACGGGCTCTATCAGGACATCTTCAAGGACGCGGAGAACTTGAAGAAGACTCCGATCGCGGCTTTCCTGGGCTTTCTTCTGCCGGGCGACCAGCCGTCTACTCGGCGGCCGACGCTCTATGATTTCGCGGCCTTCGAAGCGCTCGAGTTTTATGCTTCCGGCGAGCAGGCCGCGGCCCGTCCCGAGGACGCTTTCGAGATTACGGCTGACTCGGCCGCCTTGGCCCCAGCGGCCGAATTCTTGAAGTACGAACCCGAGACGACGGATCAGGAAGCCCCCGCCTTGCGGGCTTTGCGAGTCTTTCAGGGCCTGCTGGCCTTTCACAAGGGCGACGCCGACGGCGATGCGGCGTTCGATATCGACCTCCAGCGGCTCGATTTCGCCAAAGCCTCGGCCGGCGACGCCGCCCGCGATCGCTATATCCAGCGCCTGCGCGAACTGGTCGAGGTGCATGCCGCCTCGCCGCTTCAAGCCTCCGCCCTGGCCCGTTGGGCCGAAGCGGTGCACGAGTCCGGCGATTTTATCCAGGCCTATGCCTTAGCCAAGCGGGGCGCCGATGCCCACCCCAAGTCGATCGGGGCGGCGAATTGCAGAGTTCTGATGGCCCGCATCACGGCCCGCGAGTTCGATGTCCGGACCGAAGGGGTGGTGGCGCCGGACCGTCCGGCCCGGCTGGTTGTTGAATACCGGAACGTCACCCGGCTCCATTTTCGGGCCGTGCGGGAGGATTTCGCCGGCCTGTTGGCCGGCAGGGGGGCCGAGACGCTCTTCTGGCTGAACGACGATGCCGTGGCCAAGATTTTAACCCGGGCGCCCCAGGCCCGTTGGTCGGCCGACCTGAAGCCCACCAAAGACTATCAATCGCGCCGGGCATTGGTGGAGATGCCGGCCCTCAAGCCCGGCTTTTATTACCTGTTGGCCAGCCATGACGAGTCGTTCGCGAACAAGGCCAATAAAGTCGAAGCCGCGTCGTTCTGGGTTTCCGACCTCGGTTTCGTGGCCGGGACCGCCGGACTCATTCCGGAAGGCCTCATCGTTCGGGCCGCCTCGGGCGACCCGGTCCCCGGCGCGGACATCGTTGCCTATGAATGGGATTACAACAAGTCCGCCCTGGTTAAGATCGGCACGGCCAAGACCGATGCCCAAGGCGCCTTCTTTCTTCAGGCCGGCGACTCGTATCGCAATCGTGTTTTTCACGTCCGGACGGCCGATGGAGGAGAGATCGCCGAGACGCAGATCGACCGGTCCTACGATCGGACCGAACGAGAGGCGCCCGTCACGGTCTTCTTCACCGACCGCTCCATTTACCGTCCCGGGCAGACGATCTTTTTCAAGGGCCTCTGCCTGAATGTCGACCGGGCCGCGGACAATTACCGGATCCTGCCCAAGCAGTCCGTGCGGGTCGTCTTCCGGGACGCCAACCGCGAGGAGATCGCGGCTTTGAGCCTGACGACGAACGATTTCGGGTCCTTCAGCGGCTCGTTTTCCGCGCCGACCGACCGGCTGACCGGGGCCATGACCATTCAGGCGGAGAATCCGGCCGGGCAGGCGTCGGTCCGGGTGGAGGAGTACAAACGGCCCAAGTTCGAGGTCAAGCTGGCCGTTCCCGAGCGGGAGTTCAAGCTGGGCGAGACGATCGAGTTCGCCGGCGCGGCGACGACCTATGCCGGTGCTCCGGTCGACGGCGCCTCGGTCAAATACCGGGTCGTACGCGAAGTCCGGTATCCCTGGTGGTGGTTCTATTGGCGCGGCGGCTCCGGCGGCGACTCGCAGGAGATCGCCCACGGCACCGTCCGCACCGACGTCGAAGGAAAGTTCACGGTTCGCTTTCCGGCCAAGCCCGACGCTTCGGTTCCGGCCGATCCCGGTACGGTCTTCACGTTCGCGGTTACCGCCGACGTCACCGATGGGACGGGCGAAACGCGCAGCGATGAAGGCCGGGTCCGGGTGGGGTTCGCCTCGCTCGAGGCCTCGCTGTCCGGCTCCGACTGGCAGGAGAAGGGCAAGCCCGTGGTCCTCACGGCTTCCACGCTGACCTTGAACGGCAAGCGCGTCGCGGCCAAGGGGGTCATCGAGGTGTCCCCGCTCCTCGGGCCCGAGCGGCCCGAGCCGGCCGACCTCATCGGCGAGAGCGCCGTCCTCGAGGCGGAAGCGGGGGCATCCGGGCCCGAAGCCGGGTTCGCCCGGACCGCGGATTGGCGCAAGTGGCCGGCCGGGGCGGTCGTGGTGAAACGGGACTTCGAGACCGTCCTCGACGAACGCCAGGCCTGCCGGATCCCGTTCGATCTTGGGCCGGGTGCGTATCAAGCCAGGCTCCGGACCAAGGACAAGGATGGAGTCGCGGTCGAAACGCGGTTCGCCTTCCTGGTGCTCGATCCGGCGGCGACATCCTTCCCCGTCAAAGTCCCATTCCACGCCGCCTCCCGCCGGGATATTGTCGACGTCGGCGATGATTATGAACTGTGGTGGGGGACCGGGTATGCGAAAGGCCCGATCCTGATCGACTTCTATCAGAACGGGCGCCGGCTCGAGCGGGCCTGGGCTTCGGCCGAGGCGACCCAAGGCCGCACCACCGTGCGGGTAGCCGAAAAGCACCGCGGCGGATTCACGATCGTCCTGACCATGGTCAAAGACAATCGGCTCTATCGGGAAACCCGGCGGGTGTTGGTCCCTTGGTCGAATAAGCGCCTGGACTTGCGCTGGAAGACGTTCCGCTCCAAGCTGCGCCCGGGCCAGGCCGAGACCTGGTCGCTCGAGATCAAAGGCCCCAAGGCCGCGGCGGCGGCGGCTGAAATGGTCGCCTCGCTCTATGACGCTTCTCTCGACCAGTTCCTTGGCCACGGGTTCCCCGGGGTCATGAACATCTTTCGCTCCGACACGACTAATCTTCGGTCCGGCTACAGCAATCGGCGCCAGGACCTGCGGGACTATGTCGATCGACTCAACTCCATCCCCTCGACCGCAACGCCCCTCTATATACGTTTTCCAGAGGATGTGGTGGAGCGCCTGTTCGGATTCGACTATCCGTCCCGCCGGATGATGGCCCGGCCGGGCGCGATCCCGGAAGCTGAGCCGAGCATGGCTATGGATGTGGCCGCTGCCCCGGCCTCCGAGCTCAAATCGATGGCCGGGGGAATCGTGGGCGGAGTCGTCGGCGGTATCGCCGCTCCTCCGCCGCCCGTGAAAAAGCCGGCCGAAGTTGATCTCTCAGCCGTCAAGGCCCGCAAGAACCTCTCCGAAACGGCATTCTTTTATCCCCAGCTTCTGGCCGACAAGAACGGCACGGTGACGATCGAGTTCAAGATCCCCGAGGCCTTGACCCGCTGGAAGTTCCTAGGCTTCGCCCACGACAAGGATCTGCGCAGCGGATCCATCGAAGCCGAGGCCGTGACCCAGAAGGAGCTCATGGTCCAGCCGAATCCGCCCCGCTTCCTCCGCGAGGGAGACGTGATCGAGCTCACCGTCAAGGTCACCAATATGACCGAGACCGAACAGGCCGGCGCTGTCGAGCTGGCCTTTTTCGACCCGCGGACCGAGGCTCCGCTTGACGCGGCCTTGGCCAACAAGTCCCGCCGTCAAGCCTTCACCTTGCCGGCCAAGCAGTCCCGATCGTTCGCCTGGCCCATCGCCGTTCCGGACGGGCTGGAAGCGGTCGGCTATAAAGCCGTGGCCGCGGCGGGGGACTTTTCCGACGGCGAGGAGGGGGCGTTCCCCGTCCTTAGCCGGAGGATGCTGGTCCGCGAATCGATCCCCCTGTGGATATCGGACAAGGGCGAGAAATCGTTCCGTTTCGATAAGCTGGCCGACTCCGGCGGGTCCGGCTCGCTTCGACAGCTCGGCCTGACCGTGCAGATGGCTTCCAACCCGGCTTGGTACGCCATTCAGGCCTTGCCCTATCTCATGGCATACCCTTATGAATGCGCCGAGCAGATCTTCAACCGCCTCTACGCCAATGGCCTGGCCGGCCGCATCGCCGCTTCGGATCCCAAAATCCGGCGCGTGTTCGATCTTTGGAAGGGGACGCCTGCGCTTGTCTCCAACCTGGAGAAGAACCAGGACCTTAAGAGCGTCCTGCTTCAGGAATCGCCCTGGGTGCTGGAGGCAAAGAATGAGACCCAGGCCAAGCATGCCATCGGCCTGCTGTTCGACGAGAACACGCTGGCCTCGAGCTTGAAAAACGCCTACGGCAAGCTGGCGGCCATGCAGCTCGCCGACGGGTCCTGGCCCTGGTTCCCCGGCGGCCGGGGCGACAGCTACATCACCCTCTACCTCGTCACCGGCTTCGGCCGCCTCAAGCGTTTGGGAGTCACAGACGTTTCCCAAGATCTGGCCGTGAAGGCGATCGATCACCTGGACGAATGGATCGACAAGGTCTATCGGGAGATCGTCAAAGACAAGACCCAGGCCCTCAATCACCTAAGCCCGACGATCGCGTTATTTCTCTATGGCCGGAGCTTCTTCTTGAAAGAGAAGCCCGTGCCGGATGCCGCCCGCAAAGCCTTTGATTATTTCCTCGGGCAAGGGGCGAAATTCTGGCTCCCGCTCGACAACCGGCAGAGCCAGGCCCACCTGGCCGTCGGCCTGAAACGGTTTGGGGACGCGGCAACGCCGGGCAAGATCATGCGCTCGATGAAAGAGCGGAGCAAGCTGGACCCCGAGCTGGGCCGCTACTGGGCCGAGACCGAGCTCGCCTGGTGGTGGTACCGGGCGCCCATCGAGACCCAGGCCATGATGATCGAGGCCTTCGACGAGGTCCTGGGCGATGCCAAGGCGGTCGAGGAGTGCAAGATCTGGCTGCTGAAGCAGAAGCAGACCCAGGACTGGAAGACGACCAAAGCCACAGCCGACGCGATCTATGCCCTGGTCCTCAAAGGCACGGACATTCTGGCCTCGGACGCGGTCGTTGAAGTCCGGCTGGGCGGGCAGGCCGTCAAGCCCGAAACCGTCGAGGCCGGGACCGGCTTCTATGAAAAGAGGTATGCGCCGGGCGAGATCCGTCCCGCCATGGGCGAGATCGTCGTCAAGAAGACGGACCCCGGGATCGCCTGGGGCGGCGTCCATTGGCAGTACCTCGAGGACATCGGCAAGATCACGCCCCATGCCCAGAACCCACTGACTCTGAAGAAGACGGTCTTCGTCCGCCGGGCCACGGCCAAGGGGCCGGTCATCGAGCCGGTTCGCGGGCCGCTCGCGGTCGGCGACACGGTCGTCGTTCGGATCGAGCTTCGAACGGATCGGGACCTGGAGTACGTCCATATGAAGGACCACCGGGGCAGCGGCCTGGAGCCGGTCAATGTCCTGTCGCAGTACAAGTTCCAGGACGGGCTGGCCTATTATGAAGCGACCAAGGACACGGCCAGCCACTTCTTCATCGACTACCTGCCGAAGGGCACCTATGTCTTTGAGTACCAACTGCGGGTCGTCCATCGCGGGACATACCAGAACGGCATGGCCCATATCGAGTGCATGTACGCGCCCGAGTTCAACAGCCATTCCGGGAGCGTCGAGATCATCGTTCGATAAGCCGGCCGGTTGATCCCGGACGTCTTGGCAGCTTGAGGGATGTCAGATGACCTTGGATCGCTGCGCGAGTGCAGGTTCCCGCCTTCCTCGGCATAGATCCCAGCCTATTTTGCCGGGACGCTCTTGACGATGTAATGCTCGACGGACCAGTGGGATGGCGCCGCAGGTTTGCCTCGCGTTGCGGCGCCGACCTGCTGCAGTAGCCGGGCGAGGGGATTGCTCGAGCCTTCCGCGACGCCGGCCCCTCTTGTTTTGACTCCGTCGAACTCCAAGACCCAGGGGTTCCCAAGGGGATCGGCACTCGTCAGAAGGAAATAAGCGCAGGGATCGGTCGTCTCCGGAATTTGGAACGCGCCTGCCGCGTCCTTGAGGACGATATTCCCGCCCTTCACAAGCTGATTTTCCGGCGGCAGAAAGTTTTCGACCTCGCCGAAACGGGGATAGAGAAGCGTCCCGCGGCCGTCGCCGCTGATGGCGAACACGTAGATGCGTCGCTGCTCCGGCCGAGATCCTGAAGGAGCCTCGTCGCGGATGAGGACCGCATTATAGCGTTCGCCGACTTGAAGCGGCTCGTTCGGGCTCGTCACTCGGCCGGTCCCCGCGTTTTTGAAGCCGAGGTGGTAGGGGAAGGGACGCAGGCTCTCGTCCTGAGATTGCAAGTTGAGCCAGCCTTTGATTTTTTGAAGTCGAAGTGCCGCGTCTTCCAGAGCGGCAGCCGCGTCGCGCAACGACTCCGCCGAAGGCATCACGGTCCGCCAGTCGCTTCGAACCGGCAGGGGGGATTCTGACGGCTCCCGGATTGCGTTGCGCGCTAGCCAGGCCGTCTGGACGGCGCCGTCTTCCAGTCGCCCCACCAAGGAGTAATTCGCCTCGCTTTCGGAGACGGTCCGGATGACGGCGTCGTTGGCCGTTCCGGAGCCGAGGTTCAGCTTCGCGGTAAGCTCGACCGGCGCGGGAAAGCCGACGAAAACCTTGGCCCGCCCACCGCCCGGGACTGACACAATTTCCAAGATGTCCTTCGCCCGCCAAGGCTGTTTCAGGACGATGCGCCGTCCGGCGGCCTTCTCGAGAAGAATCCACGACCGGCCGTCGTAGCCGACCTGCCAGTCGGGACTGTCCTCGGTCGGATCCCGAACCCAGGCGATTTGTCCGGAGCTCTTCAACGCTTGAATCTCGCTTCGGGCGGTGTTGAGGTCCTGGAGCTTTGGGGGCGAGGCGGGCCACCAGACCTTGAGAGCCCCCTGAGCGTTGGAGTAGGTCCATTTGTAAACGCGAAAGAGCGAGCCCGGCTTGATGGTGGACGCCGACCCCGCGATCACTGCCGCCTTCGCTTGGGCTAGGCCCTCCACCTTGGTGATGCGGATGCGCACTTCGGACGGCCTCCGGGCATCCTCTAAATTCAGCTCACAGCCCTCCGCCAGGCCGACCGCGTATCCGCCTCGGATCTCCACTGCGTCGCCCTCGACTTGAACGGCCGCCACGCAGAGCCCTCCCGTCGACACGGCCGTTCCGGCGCCGAAAAGCGGCCCGGACATCCGCTCGCTTGTCCCGCTGAAGACAGGGATCTGAGCCCGGTTTTCGGAAAGCATGATCGATCGCAAGCGCTGCTCGATCCGGGAGGCCGGCTCATTTTCAGAGGCGGCCGAAAGGACTTTGGACAGGGCCAGGCTGAACGCGCCGCGCGGCCGGCTTTCCTTGTCCCGGGCCTCCTCATCGAAGGCTTCCTCGGCGATTTGGTCATCCTGGGCTGCCGACAAGACGAGGATCCCGCGCTCCTTGAGCTCCGTCCGCTCCTCGGGCTTTTTTGTCGAGTCGGGCGGCTCGAGGGCATCGCTGCGAACTTCCGGCTGGTACCGGCTTTGGCCGGCGTCCAGGGCCGAGAAGCCGCGGCAAACCGAGCCGCTGCAGCAACTGTCGAAGATGGCCGTGAGGATGACTCCTTTGTCGAGAGCTTCGTTGAAGAGTCGGGCCAGCTCTTTGTCGCGGATGTCCTTGGCCCCGGCATAGGAATCGGCCGGGACGATTGTTTCGTCCTTCCGTTTCAGTTCGCCATTCAGAGTATTGATGAATCTCGAGCCGTGGCCGGAGAAATAGAACAG
This sequence comes from Candidatus Aminicenantes bacterium, assembly GCA_026393855.1. Lineage (NCBI taxonomy): Bacteria > Candidatus Aminicenantota > Candidatus Aminicenantota bacterium. The sequence goes on along the minus strand of JAPKZJ010000071.1, from coordinate 37,881 downwards.
CGAGACGTCGCCGCGAGACGAGGCTGCGATCAGCCGCCCTCGGATCGCGTCGATGATCGCCTGGCGCGTGGCTTGAGCGTCCAGGAGGACTTCGATGTTTTGCGGCGGAAAACGAAACTTCTTTTCCAAAAGTTCCCGCATGACCTTGACGTCATTCAGGCATCCGCGCAAGTTCCACCACTCCTGCCTTCCCAGATAAGAGGCATCCTTGATCATGCTGGGAGGGGATCCTTGGGGAACATACTGGTTGATGCCGACGAGAAGAGCCCGGCGTGTCTCCGCCTGCAAACCCAACACGGCCGAGATCCAGATAAGTCCCAAGACCGTCAGGCGGCGGCGCATGCGGCGGGACGTTCCAGGGGCTCCGGACATGGCTGGGCCGATTGGGATCAGTTCGATTTCTTCCGGGGAGGCGCGGGTCCGAAACGTTGCCCGGTCGCTTTCTCCGCCGCCCCCGACGATTCCGCGGCGACCGCGGTCGCTGCGGCCGGCGTTTCCGACGGGGAGGCGATGCCTAAGAAGCTCAACATGTCCATGACATCAAGCGTCAGGCCGTACACGAATCGGGTCGGATAGTCCTGGCGGATGCCGGCGCCGAGAAAGATCTCGCAGCCCTTGATAGGCTTGAGACTTGCCCCCACGGCGAAGAGAGACGGCTCCAAGGAAGGCACGACGCCCAGGCCGATCCCCAGAAAATCCCTCTTCAAGCCCAGGAATTTCGCATTTCTCCTGGATTTCAGTGACAGCTGATCCTCGTCAACGCTCCCGCACCATGTGATTTTTACATAGTGCCAAGACGGCTGGCCGTCGGTTGCCGCTTCCGTCATGCACTGCAGCCGGAGGGAGCCCCGGGTGATGAAGCGGGGGCTCCGGTCCTGCATGTCCGCCAGCAGGCGGAAGCGTGTCGACCAGAAGACCTGCGGGCCGGCGTCTTTGATCTGGAGTACGCCGAGATGCAGGCCCGGGTTCGAAGGCATGACCTGGGTCAGAACTCCCAGCAGGGGATTCGAAGCCACGAAATTCTGGTAGAGAAGCGATACGGCGGCCGGCGCTCCCGGAAGCCCGATGTCGCCTTTGCCGGCTTGGACGATCTTGCTCAAGGCCAGCCTGACGTCCATTCGCGTCCGCGCGCCTTGCCGGACGGGAACGTAATGCTCCGATAGGACCTTCCCGGCGACGCCTTTTTGGGCCGCCGCTTCGGCGCTCCATTGGACCTTAAGCCAATAGTCGCTTCCGAACTCCCCATCGGCCGTGAGAGGCGAGAAGCGAAAATAGCGGCCTTTCATCTCCGGAACGGCATCCACCTCCCTGCCGCCGCCGTCATAGAGCTTGAGCTTCACATTCAGCAGCGCGTTTTGCGCTTCGTCGGACGTCAACGAGACCCCCTGGTCGTCCACGATGTTCAGAAAGCCTTCCGCGCCGGTCAGCGGCTCGCGGACGCTCCGGCTCAATTCGCTTTCGAAGTCCTTCTTTTGCTCCTTGTCCTTGCGGCTGGTCTGATTCGAGTTGAATGTGAGCGCCACATTGGCTTTCGCGTCGTCGGAAGCGGCTTGCCCCGGGAATGCCACAAGGAGTCCGAAGCCGGGAACTCCGGGCTTTTCCTCGGCAGGAAGCTTCCCGATCTGATCGAGGAGGGAATCGACGACCTCGGTCCAAAGAACGAGATCCTCCCGATCGGACGGCGACAACAAGAGGTTGCGGCGGATCACCGCCCATCGCTCGGCGGGCTTCTTGAGCCCGAGCTTGACCGCCACGTCCATGCCGATCTCCCACGTATTTCCGGCCTTCAAGCGGCCGTCGTCGGGGGGGGCCAGCAGGACGCGCTCGTAATGGCCGGCCGAGCCCGCGACGGACGTCGTTTCCCCGACGATTTGGCCGACAAATTTGAGCCCATCATCGGCGGCCGGCGCCGGCTTGCCCGAGGGGGAGCTTGGAGCGCCGGGCTTGGCTCCCTGGCCGGGCCAGGCGGGATTCCGATCCTGGGCGGCCGCGAGGAAGAGACCGGCCAGAAAGAGGCTGACGGCCAAGGCCACGACGGTTCTTGCAAATGAATGATGCACGGTCTCCTCCTCTTCCCCGAAAGAAGCGTTTGATCAGAACTTGATCCCGGTGAATATTCCGAGCATATACGGCTTCGAGGGGGCCGGGCCGTAGTAATCGCCGCCATTGTCGAGCTCGGCCAGCCCGAGATGAAGGCGTCCCTCGAGGAAGAGGGATATTCGAGCGCCCAGGCGGAAATCCGCTCCCGCGCCGAAGATCAGGCCGTAATCCATCTGTTTCGACAGGGTCTGTCTTTTCTGCTGAATGTCCCCCCAATACCCCTCCAGGACATTCCAGGTGACCTGGGCGATCTCGCCGCCGCCCAGGACGAACGGCCGGATGCGGGAGTCCGCGGGCAGTACGTAGAGCTTGGCCAAGACGGGCAGGCTGATCTCCCAGCGAAATACGTACACATCCACGGCTTCAGAGTAGCTCTCGCCGGCAGCGGGATAGGAGAAGGTGAAATTGCCCCCTTTGGGCAGCAGCCATATCTCGACGTCCAGGACCAGACTTGAGCCGAACTCGGCTCCCACGCCTATGGCCGGGGCGACGCGATAGTACGAACTCACTTTTTGTCCGAAAGCGGTGGTCCGGCTCGAGTCGCAGAAACAATATGCGCCCAGCACCTTGAAGCGGAAGGCGGCGCTTCCCTTGCCGCCGGATTTCGCCCCGTTCGCCGCGGCTGCGGCCTGTTCCTCCCTCTGGCGCTGGGCCGCAAGAGCCCGGCCTCGTTCCGCCCGGATGCGGAAAGCGGCGTTCGTCTCCTCAGCCATGAAGCCCGGAAAGGCGGCGAAGGCCGCCGCTAGATTTTCGTCGGACTTGTCGTCCTCTCCGACGGAGAAGTAGATCTTGGCGATCAGGTAATACGCTTCGGCGATGGACTTTCGCCGGCTGGCGATGTCCTTGATGGTGGCGATGTAGCCTTCCAGCAGCTTGATGCCCGCGTCGAACTCCCCGGCGTTGATGAGGGTCTTGGCCTTCTCCAGCTCGCTCTGCTGGGCGGCGGCCGGCCGGGCGAGGGACAGGAACAGGACGGCGATCGAGACGGCGGCCAGGGCGGTTCTCCGGACGGAACCTTGCGATTTCAACGGCCACCTCCTTAGAAAGCGACGATGTTGAAAACGAGCCTGTCTTGATAACGGCCGACCTGATAGCTGACCGGCCAATGGACCACGGTGACGCGGTTCCCTTCTTTGTCCCGGGGCGGAGGCAGGACGATCTCCCGGGCCGCGGCGATGATGCCGTCCTTAACCGCTTGCTTTTTATCCTCGGGGACGACATCGAGAGCCGCATCGTTCATCGATTCGACGGACACCCGGCCGTCCCGGGCGACGGCATAGACCAGGGTGATCTGGCCGCCGGCCTTGAGGTCCGCAGGAACGCCGGAAACAGAGAATCGTCCGATCCTGTCGTTATATTCGCGGATCATGGCCCCGGGGAGCTGGATCAACCGGACTGCGGGAACGGCCTCCTCCCGGTTCTCTGCGGCCGGGTTGCCCGCTTTCTCCGCCGCCTCGGCCTTGGCCAATTCGTCCAGCCTCTGCTTGGCCAGGGCCGTGAAGACGCCGCCCGGATATTTTGCCAGGTAGCCGGCGTAGGCTTCCGCCCGATCGCTTTCCTTGGTCGACTTCCAGAACTCCAGCTCGATCCGGGAGGCGACATCCGCCTCGGTTTTGGAAACCGGTTGGATAACCCCCTTGGGCAGGATGAAGACGAAATCGCCCTTATCCAGCTTGGCATTCATCAGCTTTCCGTACTTCGGATGCTGGGCGCCTTTCGAGTAGTTGACGACGTTTGTCGCAAGAAAGATCCCCAACTCGTCCCCGGTGACATAGCCGTCGCGGTTCATGTCCGCCTCGCCTTCGATTCCGGCGATGAACTGCCCTTTGAAGATGCTTTCGTCCGGGACTTTCTCGTCCGCGCTCCCCGAGGTGATGAACTGTCGGACGGGGGCGGCCGTCTTCTCGCTGATCGCCACGGAGGCGGACCGGCTCGCGGCAAAGATCGAACCGGCGAAGCAGCTGTCGAACACGAACAGCACGTGTTTGGAGTCGATGCTGACCGCGTAGTTCTCGAACAGCAGCATGCTGATGGCCTTGGCCCGGAAGCCCGCCTTGTCGACGTCGGGATTGGGGGCGTCGGAGGGAACGATGAAGCCCAGTTCTCCGCCGTAGCCCGTCCTCAAGGTGTGGCCGTGGCCCGCGAAATAGAACAGGAGGCGGTTCTCCGGCTCGCCGCCATGGCGGCCGATGAAGTCTTCGATAGCCCCCTTGATCCGATCCTGCCCGACGTCCCGGACGACCGTCACTTCGAAGCCCTGTTTTTTCAGAGCCCTCTCCACGTCCACGATGTCCCGTAAAACGCCCGGCAATTTCGGCCATCCGGCCGTGTAATTGGAAATGCCGATCACAAGCGCGTAGCTGGAACGGTACAGCGAGACATCGCGGGCCTGGCGAGCGCCGGCGTCGAATCGGAATTCCTTGTCCTGGGCCGGGGCGGGGAGAATGGCTCCGAGAAGGAAAAGGATCGACGAGATCAGGCCTCTCTTCAAAGGGCGCTCCCCATAATTCCCAATGAGTAAGATCGAGTAATCCGCTTTCGCTAGATGAAACTTAACAACTCCATCCTGATAAGTCAAGGAACGGGCCGACGCGAGCTTCGATCGGATGGCGAAAAAGGAAGGGGATCAGCCCAGCAGCTTGCCGCCGCCGCTTCTTTTCATGAGGTCGACGACTTTGGCCTCGTCGACGTCGATGCCCAAGCCGGGCCCGGTCGGGACTTGGGCGATGCCGCCCTCGATCCGAAGCGGCGTCTTCAGCACGTCGGCGGCCAGGAACTGCGGGCCGTTCAGGGCCGCCGGCTTGGCCAGTCCGAAGGCGCCGTAAAGCGCCAGCGACGCGGCCAGCGATATGTCGGGATCGGTCAGGCCGCTGCCGAGCCACATCAGCCCGCGCTCGCGGCAGATCTCGATCTGGTGCTTGTTGGAGCGCAGCCCGCCGCAGCGGGCGGGCTTGGCCGAGATCCCGTCCAGCATGCCCAGCCGAATAAACTCTTCCAAATCGGCGGGGGAGACCACGCCTTCGTCCATCAGGATGGGCAGGGCGCCTTGCTTCTTGAGAGCCTGGTAGCCCGAGATCCGGTTGGGCCGCAGGGGAGATTCCAGGACGTCAACCCCCGCATCCGCCAGCCGGGGGGCGGCCAGTAGCGCGGTCTCCTGATCGTACCCTCCGTTGGCGTCGGCCCATAAGAAAGCCTGGGGCGCTGCTTTGCGGACGGCTTTGGCCAGGGCGATGTCGAAGTCCGGGTCGGGGCCGATCTTGATGTTGAAGTGGGCATAGCCGCGGCGGCGGCCTTCCTCGATCACGGCGTCCGCTTCGCCCAGCGTCCGGACGTTGACCGTCCAGGACAGCGTCAAGCGTCCGCCTTCGGGCTTCCCCCAGAGGCGGGCCAGGGAGATGCCGCGGCGCTTGCCGGCCAAGTCGTGCAGAGCCAGGTCAAGCCCGGCCCGGGTGATGGGAAGCCCCGTCGAGAAACCGCCCGCAACAGACTTGTCCAGGGCGGCCTGGGCCGCTTCGAGATTCTCGGGATCGAGGCCGATCAGGGTGGGGGCGAAATAGACTCGAAGGGCGGCGACAGATCCTTCCCAGGTCTCGTCGCTCCATGTGGACAGCGGGACGGACTGGCCCCAGCCGACGGTCCCGTCATCAGCCGTGATTTTAATGATGACCGCGGGCCGGCCGGTCCGGCCGCCGGGTCCGGCGAAGAACTTGAAGTAGCCCGAGACGGGGTAGAGGACGGGGAAGAGATCGATTCGGGCGATGCGGGTAGGCGGGGGGACTATTAGCGGCCTCCCGACAAGCGGCCAGGTCAGCCGGCTCGACGGAATCGAGGCCCAGGCCTCATCGGCCGCGGCAGCGGCCAGGGCCGTTTTGAGGAATTTCCTTCGGTCCATCATTTCCAGCGGTCGCCGATGTAGTCCTTGTAGCGCTCGGCTACCCGGCCGCTCTTGACGTCTCCAGCGTGGATCAGGATGCCGATCCTCTGGCGCAGGGACATGCCCGGAACGAGGATGAACGGCTTGCCGCTCAACGCGTCGGGGCGGCGCGGGCCGAAGCATCCGTATTCGCGGGTCAGCCAGCGGTGGCTGAATCCGTCGGGATACTGGAAGACGGCCGCGCCGGCCGTCTCGCCTTCGATGGTGTTGGAGTAGTCGATCCACTTGGCGGCCCGCATGTTCGTGGTTTCCTGGCCGACGGAGCCGTCGTCCGCCGTTAGGCGGCCGCCGCCTTCGCCGCTCCAGCGCGTCTGCAGGCGCAGGTAGGGCCAGGCATAATGGACGTCGTCGCTACGGAACTCGACCTCGCCGCCGGCGGGCGTCAGGACGAAGGACAGATCCATAAGATAGTCCCCTCCGCCCAGCCCGTAGACGACGAGCCGTCGCATCTCGCGGAGCACGGCCTGATTGCCGTCCATCTCCCAGAAGAGCTCGGCCTCGATCTCGGCGCGCGAGCCGTGCGCCGCAAGCTTGGCGAATCGGACATGACGGATGTGGTCGCGGAAGGGGGGCTTGTAGGTCTTGGGGTCAGTCGGCTGCTCCACTCCGGAATAAAGCCCGTTGTAGAAGCTGACGTCGCGGCCGCCGTTCAGACGGACCGTGTCGGCGAACCAGAAGGACCGGTGGTGGGGGTAGGGCTCGGTCTGCTGGACCAGGAGATTGCGGCCGCCCGGTGTGGACAGCGGCCAGTAATGGGGCATGTCGAGCGAGCCGGCGTATTGGTAAATGAACGCCTCCCGGCCGTCGACAAGGACCCGCAGGCGGCCTGCCGCATCGTCATTGCGAAGCTCAATATGTGAAGGAGGCGCGGCGTTGGCTCCCAGGATGAGACCAAGAGCCAGAAGTCCCGCGGACAAGCGCCGGGTCATCGCCGTCTTCCCTTACAGCGTCCAGGGTGCGCGGTGCGGGACGTCCAGCCAACGGTCGGCCTCGGCGTCGTCGATGAACCGCTCCGCCTTGGCGCCCCAGCGGAGCTTGCGGCCGAGCTTCATGGCGATGTGGGTCAGGACGCAAATGGAGTTGGATCGGTGCCCGACTTCGACCGGGGCGATGGGGTCCTTGCGCGTCCGCATGGCTTCGAGAAAGTCCTTCATATGGTTGCCGCTTACCGGGAGCTTAACCTCGCCCGCTCCCGGCTTGGCCCGCAGAAGCTCGGGGTCGGAGGCCTGGACCTTGCCGCGATCGGCGTAAACCCAGCCGGCGTCCCCTTCGAAGCGCACGCCCGCCTCGCCTGTCTCCATGTCCATCGTGACGCCGTCGGCGAAGACGGCCTGGCCCTTGAACGTCGTGTGGACGTCGAACAGGCCGCGGTCCGGGAACTCGCCCTTGGCCTCGATCGTGACCGGGCCCGTATCGTCGGTGCCATGGCCCCACTGGGCGCTGTCGATCATGTGCGAGCCCCAGCCGGTGATCATGCCCCGGCTGTAGCGCTCGATCTGGAGCCAGCCGGGCCGGTCCAGGCTGTTCGCCGGGTGGACCCGGTCGACGGAGTAGGGCATTTCGGCGGCCGGCCCCTGCCAGGCGTTGTAGTCCAGGAAGCGGGGGACGGGGACGACTTTGGGATCGCCGGTGCCCTGGTCGATCGGCAGGAGAACCTTGATCGTCCGCAGCTTGCCGATGCGGCCGTTGCGGACGGCTTCGGCCGCCACCCGGAAATAGACCGACGACCTCTGCTGGGAGCCGGTCTGGAAGATGCGCTTGTTCCGGCGCACCGCCTCGACCAGCTTGCGGCCCTCGGCGATGGTGTAGGTCAGGGGCTTCTCGAGATAAATGTCCTTGCCGGCCGCGGCCGCGGCGATGGCGTGGCAGGCGTGCCAATGGTCCGGGGTGACGATCAGCACGCCGTCGATGTCCGGCCGGGCCAGAAGCTCGCGGAAATCGGCGTAGACGTCGATGCCCTTGTAGCCGGTGGCCCCTAGCTCGGCGGCGTAGATCTTCTCCGCCGTCCACTGGGCATTATCCCGGCGGTGGGCGTCGGCATCGCATACGGCTACGACCCGGGCGCCCGCTTCCAGGCCTCGGTAGATCAGCTCCTGCATGTCGCCCGTGCCTTGGCGGCCGACGCCGATGCAGCCGAAGGACAGGGTGTCGTTGGGCCGGATGCGGCCCGTCACGACGCGCGAAGGGACGATGGTCGGTCCCGCCGCGACGGAGGCTTCCGTAGTTGTCCTAAATGATCCAGCCGCTGCGGCCGGGATCGTCAGGGCGGCGGAAGCCGTTTTGATGAAATCGCGGCGGGACAAGGACGCGGGTTTGCTCATGGCTCTCTCCCGGACAGTGATGGGTTTCCGCCGTTCAACCTATCACATCCGAAGGCCGGGAGACAACCGGGCCGTGGGACCTGAGAGGGGGGGCTTTTTTATTAAATTCATCTCTCATCTCCGGGAAAGGAATGCGGATAGGGGTATCGGCCAACGGCGAAATCGCGAGGCCGGCGCCTTTTTCCATAGCTCTCCGAGGGAAGCCATCGGCCGCCGAGGGCTGTTTGAGCTAGGAAAGAAAAATCGAAAAAGAAACGGAGTGGGAGGTCACCAAGACCGGTTGATCTGGAATGCGGAGTTCCGCCCTCGCGGGGACTGTCGAAGCGACGTCCCTACGAGGACTGCGAAGCGCTGGAGGCGCCGAAGAGAGCTGTGGGAAAAGGCGAGCAGAGGCCGATGCCGCCGGGACGATACCCCCTGGCCGCTTTTCCCGGAGATGGGAGATGCTCCTTTTACAGCCGCCAGAGATACGAAGCCTTGAAGAAGAATCCGCGCCGCATCTCCAGGAAGCGATCCGATTCGCGGTACTCGCCCTCCACCCAGGAGAGCTTCTCGTAGAGCGAGCCGTAGCCGACGTGGATGACCGTCCCGGGGATGTAGGTGAACGAGGCCAGGAAATCGGCCAGCAGCGTCTTTTTATAGGAGTTCGACTCCAGGATGGCCCGGAAGAAGAGATACTTGTTGACTTGGTAGGTCAGCCGCCCGCGCAGGATGTTGTAGTCGTAGACTTTCTCCCCTGTCGCGTCCTTGAACAGGTCCGAGTACTGCCAGGCCAGGTAGATATTGATGTTCTCCGAAGGCCGATATGTGGCTGTCAAAGTGGCCCGGGAGCCGTGGCCTTGATAAGGGTCGGCGACGTAGCGGATGGATTTCCCCGTCCAGAAGTTGGCCGTCAAGGACAACATCTTGGACAGCTGGGTGCGGCTAGTCAGAGTGAAACCGCTGGTGTTGAAGCGGCGGCCGAGGAAGACTTCATTTGAAGCCAGAAGGATAGCCGAGACGGAGGAATTACCTTTGAGGACGGCCACGGTTCCGATGGAGGCGGAGGACTCGGTGAGGCCGCTGTCGTAGTCGTGCAGGGCGCCCAGGCCCAGGCCGACCGAAACCCGGCGGAACCAGGCGGATTTGGGGTAGAAACGGGGCGCGATGTTGACCACGGCGCTGGTCAGCCCGGTCCGGGTCAAGTAGCCTGTGTCCGCCTCGAAGCCCGAGGAGATGTCGTGGAAGGAGGCGTCCACACCGAGCGTGCTGGAGTCGTGGTAGTACTCCAGGCTCAAGGCCCGGCCGTTGGACCAGCCCGAGTCCCTCTCGGCCCGGGTGAACGAGCCGAAGGCGTGGAAGCTGAGCATGCCGGACTGGTTGATCCGGATCTGGCCGTCCGGACCGAGAACTCGATTGACTCGCCCGTCCTGGTCGCGCTCGGAATAGAAGACGCCGAGATACCCGTCCTGGCTCGTCGTCCGCTTGTAACGGAAGATCGAGAACCAGGCGTCTGGCGCGTCCGAAATACCCGTGCTGGACGAAGGGGAGGCGTCGACGGCGAAGATCGAGGCGATGGTGTCGTTGCGGCCGATCTTGCCGGTCAGCTTGAATCCGGCCTTGGGATCGACGATCGTCCGGGTGTGGACCAGGGCCTGCAGGGGGCTGGTGAGGACGGCGCCGACGTTGAAGTTCTCGCCGCCCTCCAGGAAGAAGGGCCGCTTTTCGGGATAGAAGAGGTCGTAGCGGAGATTGGCGTCGACCTGCCCGGCGTCGGCCTCGATCTGGCTGAAGTCCGGATTGATCGTGCCGTCCAGGATGAGACTCGGGGTGATCCCGTACTTTCCGGTCAGGCTCAGCTCGTGCGAGTCCTGGCCCCGCCGCAGGCTGCCACCCTCCCGTACCGACTCGCTGCCGTAAGTGAAGGCCGGCAGCAGTTCGAACAGGTTGTAGCGCTTCAGGCCGAAATATTCCATGGGCGCCATCTGGGTCAGGAAGGCGTAGCCGCGCTTGGGGTCGAGGGCCGGGTAGGAGCCGTGCTCCTGACGCCGGTTGATGGCCCGCTCGAAGAAGATCGACATGACGACCCGGTCGGCGTGGGCGTAGCGGATGCTCTTGAGCGGAATCCGGATCTCGACCGTATAGCCCTGCGCGTCGATCCGGCCGGCGCTCCACCAGACCATGTCGAAGCTGAAATCCTCCTTGTTGGAGGCGAAGCGGCTGTCGCCCTGGATGCCCAGTGGGTTGACGTAGAAGGCATAGAGCGACTGCTGATCGTTGAAGGAGTCCAGGTTGATGCAGACGAAGTCGTCGGTCATGACGTCGTCGCGTCGGGAGACGGCGGCTTTGATCTTGTCGGGCTGGTCGTCGAAACAGCGGAAGGCGAAATAGATGTTTTCCCGGTCGTAGGCCATGTAGGCCACGGTCTTCTCGGGCTGCTTCTTGCCGAACTCGGGGATGAAGGTCTCGAAGTCGGAGACCGAAGGCGCCGCGGCCCAGACGGGGTCGTCCAGTTTGCCGTCGAGCACGGGAGGCGTCTCCGTTTTATATGGTTTGAGCAGGGTCTGGCCCTGGGCGGCCGGGCCGGCGTTGGCAGCCAGCGCCGGGGTGAGGGCCAGGAGGAGGGCTGCGGCGAGCGGGAACGGCTTCTTCATTTTGGACGACTCCACCTGATAAATACGCTCATCATACCCGAATTGTTGCCTTGGCCGGAAATATTGGGATCAGATGCGCCCTTCATGATAGCCCGTTACTCTCCCTCGTCAGTGTTGGGACGAGTTCTTGGTCATAAAGCTGCTTGGAAAATAAAATCCAAGTCAATCGGATAAGGCTACCGTGAGGGGGAGCCCCCTTGATCGCGCCCTCTGATGGGACTATCATGACCGGGAATTTTCGCGGCCCGGACCGCCCGAAGCGAGGTCTTCTTGAAACCGACGAACGGAAATGCCCAGATCCAAGCCCTGACGGCCGGACTCAACCGCCTGGCCCGCAATCTTTGGTGGTCCTGGAACCCCCCGGCCCAGGGGCTGTTCAAAGACCTTTCGCCGCGGGCCTGGGAGAATCTCTACCACAATCCCGTGGCCGTTTTGCACGAAGTCTCGGCCTATGAATTGCGCGTCCGCCTGATGGACCCCTCCTTTGCCGCCAAGGCCAAAGCCGTGCTCGCCGCCTTCGACGCCTATTTAAAGGAAGAGCGGACCTGGGGCCGCGAGAACGCCCCCGATCTTTTCGACCATCCGGTGGCCTATTTCAGCGCCGAGTTCGGCTTCCACGAGTCGCTGCCCATCACCGCCGGCGGACTGGGCATCCTGTCGGCCGACCACGCCAAATCGGCCAGCGATCTGGGCCTGGGCTTTGTCGGGGTCGGCCTGTTCTACCGCGAAGGCTACTTCATGCAGTCGGTCGACCACCAGAACTGGCAGATCGAATCCTACCCCACCCTCCAGCCGCGGAATCTGCCGTTGGAGCCGGTGCTCGACGACAGGGGAGAGCCGGTCGTCGGATCCGTCCCGATCGCCGCCGTCCAAGTCCGCTTCCGGGCCTGGCGGGCCAACATCGGCCGCGTCTGCGTCTATCTGCTCGACACCGACCTGCCCGAGAACGAGCCCTCCCATCGGGACCTGACTCGCCGCGTCTACGGCGGCGACCACACGACCCGGATCATGCAAGAGCTGCTGCTGGGTGTCGGGGGCGTGCGGCTTTTGCGCGCCCTGGGCCTCGACCCCTCGGTCTTCCATATGAACGAGGGCCACGCCGCCTTCCTGACCCTGGAGCTTCTGCGCGAAAAGACCGCGGCCGGCCTGACCTTCGAGAAGGCCTGGGATGAGGTTCGATCCGAGTGCGTCTTCACGACCCACACCCCCGTCGAGGCCGGCCACGACCGATTCAGCGCCGACCTGGTCGAGTATGCGGCCTCGCGCTACCTCAAATCGTTTCCCCACGAGCGGGAGAGGCTTCTGGGCTTGGGCCGCGTCCACCCGGCCGACGAGTGCGAACTGTTCTGCATGACGGTCCTGGCCCTCAAGGGCTCGCGGGCGGCCAACGGCGTCAGCGAGCTCCACGGCCGCGTCAGTCGGGCTATGTGGCATGGGCTGTGGCCCGAGCGGACCGAAGCCGAGGTGCCCATCGGCCATATCACCAACGGCGTCCATGTGCCTTCCTGGCTCAACGGGACGACCTACCGGTTCTGGTCGCGCAAGGCCGAGGGGGATTGGGCCGACAGGGTCGATGATTCGGCCTTCTGGGCCAAGGTCGAGGACCCGGCCTTCGTCTCGGACGAGGAGCTGTGGGCCTTCCGCTACGAGCTGCGGCGCAAGCTGATCGAGTACTGCCGCAAGCGCCTGCTCATTCAGGGCCGCATCGTCGGCCAGGGCGACTTCATCACCTATGACGCCCTGCTCGACCCCGACGCCCTGACGGTCGGCTTCGCCCGCCGCTTCGCCACCTACAAGCGGGCGCCGCTTGTCTTCCGGAATTTCGAAGCCATCGTCGAGCTGGCCAAGGACGCCCAACGGCCCGTCCAGTTCGTCTTCGCCGGCAAGGCACATCCCCGGGACGACGACGGCAAGCGGTTCATCCAGCAGATCATCCACTTGAGCAAGCACACTGCGCTCAAAGGCTCGCTCGTCTTCATCGAGAACTACGACGTCCAGGTGGCCCGGCGCATGATCTCGGGCTGCGACGTCTGGCTGAACAATCCCCGCCGGCCCTTGGAGGCCTCTGGCACGTCGGGCCAGAAATGCGGAGTGCACGGCTGCCTCAACTTGAGCATCATGGACGGCTGGTGGCGGGAGGCCTACGACGGGACCAATGGCTTCGCCATCGGCCCCGATTCCCACCCGGCCGACGTCGGGGAGCAGGACCGGGTGGATGCCGAGAACCTTTTCCGGGTGCTGTCCGAAGAGGTCGTCCCGGCCTTCTACGAGCGGGATGCTTCCGGCTTGCCGCGCCGCTGGATCAAGATGATCCGCAACGCCGTCTCCGGCCTGACGCCCCGCTACCACACCCGGCGCATGGTTCAGGAATACGTCACCAAGTATTACCTGCCGCGCTGACCGGGCGATTCAAGCGGTCCTTCTCCCATCTCCGGGCTGTGCGGCAGGGAATCCGGCCCGGCAACGCTTTGGTAGTCCTCGTAACGACCGGCGCTTCGCCCGTCGTCGCGAGGGCGGCGTCGGGTTTTTCACGCTTTTTTGCGCTTCTCTCCTCGGCGCCTCCAGCGCTTCGCAGTCCTCGTAGGGACGTCGCTTCGACAGTCCCCGCGAGGGCGGAACTCCGCATTCGAGATCTCCCGGTTACGGTGACCATCCACTCCGTTGCGATTCCGGTAGATTGTCGCGTGCTCAAACAGCCCTCGTCGGAACGTCGCTTCGATAGTTCCAGCGAGGACTGGCTGCCCTCGCGGAGAGGCGTAAAAAGCCGGAACCCGCGCGGTTTCGCCGTTGGCCGGTACTCCGATCCGCCAATGTTTCCCGGAATCAATAAAATCTCGCTGGTTTTTAATCTGTAACAGCAGCTTTAGTTTGATCGTATCATTAGTGCGTTTAGTTATGAAACGAAAATAATAGTTGACAAACTAAAAGATTAGTTTTATATTGGGGGTGCAATGAAAGAACTCACCAGGGCGGAAGAAGAGATCATGCAGGTCCTCTGGGGCCTGGGGAAGGGCTTCGTCAAAGACGTCATTGAAAAGCTGCCCGAGCCGAAGCCCGCCTACAACACCGTTTCGACCATCCTTCGCATCCTGGAAAAGAAAAAGGTGGTCGGCCACAAGGCTTATGGGAAAACCCACGAATATTTCCCGCTCGTCGCCCGCGACGAGTACAAGAAGAAGTTCGTCCGATCCTTCGTCCGCCGCTTCTTCGGCGATTCCTTTCCCGAAATGGTGTCCTTCTTCGCCGGCGGCCGGGATATGAGCCTGGACGAGCTCGAGAGCGTCCGCCGGCTCCTGGACGAGGAGATCGAGCGGCAGAGGGGAGGGAAGGAATGATCCCGCTCCTGGTTTATGCCGCCAAGGCCGCCCTCGGGCTGTCTCTCTTCTATGCCCTCTACGTCGTCTTCCTCCGCAACGAGACCCATTTTCACCTGAACCGGGGCTTCCTCATCGCGGCTCTGGCCCTCTCGTTTCTCATCCCCGCCTTCCCTGTGGCATCGCCGTTCCGGACGGCTTCGGCCATCCTGGATTGGATGCCCAGCCCGGCCGGCCCGCTGCCCGCCCGGGGCCTCGGGCTCCTCGACGTTCTGGCCGTCGTCTATGCGGCCGGGGCGCTGGCCTTCCTCATCCGCTTCGGCGCCCACCTGGTCCGTCTGGCCTCCGTGATCCGCAAAAGCGGCATCCGCCGCCGGAACGGAACCCGAATCGTGGCCGTTGGCGCCGAGTTCTCGCCTTTCTCCTTCCTCGGCTTCGTTTTCCTCAACGAGCGCGGGCTCGAGCCCGGCGATCTCCGCCGGATCCTGGCCCACGAACGCATCCATATCCGCCAGCTTCACTCCCTGGACCTCTTATTGATGGAGCTGGCCGTCGTCCTCGTCTGGTTCAACCCTCTCGTCTGGCCGTTCAAGAAATCGCTACAAGAGACCCACGAGTATCTGGCCGACGCCGGAGTCATTGCGCAGGGCTTCGGCGGCAGCGGGTACCGGCGGCTCGTGTTCGAGCAGCACGTGGGCGCCCGATTGTTTGGAGTGGGGAACAGCTTCAAGCAGTCTCTAATTAAAAGGAGAATGACGATGATGTCCCGAAACCGGTCCGCCGGTGTTTCTCGCTGGAAGTGTCTGCTGGCCGTGCCCGCGGCCCTGGCTCTGGTCGCCCTTTTCGCCGTCCCCCGGTTCGCCGCCTCGGCGGCGCCCGCCGGACAGGACAAGTCCGACCAAGCTAAGATGGAGAAGATGTCTCAGGAAAAGGCCGCTCAGGCCGCCGACGAGCTTCGCAAGATCGATCAGACCATGATCGAGCTCAAGGGAGCCTACCAAGCGACCGAGGACGAGTCCCGGCGCGGCGAGATCAAGGCCAAGCTCGAAAAGCTGGCCCAGAAGCGCCAGGAGCTGGGCGCCAAACTGGAGGCCCAAGGCATCCATCTGAAGTCGTCGGCCCCTCTTTCCGAGCAGATGATGAAGCTGAAGCAGAAGGCCGAAATGATCGAAGCCGAGCTGGCCAAGACCCAGGATCCGGAGACGAAAGCCGGGTTGGAGAAGGAGCTGCAGATGCTCAAGATGAAAGCGGCCGAGATGCAGTCCGCCTCCAAGACGTCTCTTTCCCCGACCGCTTTGCCGTCGCTCGACGAACTGAAAAGCAAGCTGGAATCCCTGCAGGAGAAGGAGACCGCCATCCGGGCCGAGCTCGACAAGACCGAGATCGCGGAGAAGCGCGACGAGCTTAAGAGGAACCTGCAGATGGTCCTCGAGAAGCAGGCCGCCCTCAAGGAGCTGGCCCAGAAAGTCCAGGCCGAGATGAAGGCCAAGTCCGAGAAGTAAGCGATCGACCGACGCCGTCCCGCCCTATCCCGGCCGAGGCCTCCGCGAGGGAGGCCGGGGTAGGGCTTCTTTTTTGCGGTTTTCTTCCAATCTGTTCGGCCTGCGTCACGGTATTTGACCCGGCGGCGCGGGTTTTTCACGCCTTTTTTGCGCTACTCTTCTCGGCGCCTGCGGAACTCCGCATCTTCGATCTCTCCAATCTGCACGATCACCCACTCCGTCTCATTCTCCATGATTATCACGTGCTCAAACATCCCTCGGCGCCCGTTGGGTGCCCTCGAAGAGGCTCGCAAAAAAGTCTAAACCCGCGCGGTTTCGCCGTTGGCCAAACACCGTGCCGCCTCACCAACCCGCACAGATTGGAAGAGATTCCTTTTTATTTTTTCAAGGCCCGGTAATCGTCGAGGGTGTTGATGTTGCGGATGCGGGTCGAGTCGGGCAGGGCCAACCTGCGGACCCGGACCCGATCGAGAAGCTCGACGATCCGGCGTCCGCCGCCAGCCAGGACGGCCAGGGCCGGTGCGACTACCGTCTTCCGATAGACGGCGAACAGCGGTTCATAGGTTTCGGGCCCGGCTTGCGGCAAGACCCAGTCATAACCCTCGGCCTGTTCCAGCATCGAGGCGACGAACCGCAGGTCGATCGACGGGATGTCGCAGGCCGTGACGAAGGCCAGGTCGTTCGTGATTCGGTCCAGGCACGAGGCGATCCCCATCAGCGGGCCCAGCCCCGCCTCGCGGTCGGGGATGACTGGACGGCCAAGGAAAGCATAGTCGGCGGGCCGGTTGGCTCCAACGACGATCTCGTCGAAAAACTCCGCCAGCCGTCCGGCGATGAACGCGATGAGGGGGCGGCCGTCGATCTCGAGCAGGGCCTTGTCCTGTCCCATGCGGCGGCTGTCGCCCCCGGCCAGGATGACGGCCGAGGCCAGTGGGCGGATCATCCAGCCGCCGTCGAAGAATCGGCAGTCCTCGGGCGGAAAATCCCATTCCGTTCCGTCGAACAGCCCGACCCGATGGGCCATTGGAAGCAGCTCCCGGAAGGATTCCTTCATCTCGGGATTGTTCCGCTCCCGAAGCAGGACGAACAGTCCGGGTTCAAGGGCGCGCCGGGCTGAATTGCCCTCGGCCACGATACAGGCGCCCGCGGGAATCCGGGCCCAGAGGGCGGCCATGGCTTCCTCCAAGTGCTCCCGCCGGGTTTGCAGCCAATAGGCCTTGCGGGCTCCTGCCAGAAGCATCCGGCCGGTATCGGAAGCCGGCGAGGCTCGCCGTTCCTCATGGATGCGGAACCGCCCCGGGAAGTCCCGGCATTCGCCGCATCCGCCGTCGGGCCGGGGGCAGGGCTCGTCCGGGCCGTGGACCGGTGTGATCTTGACGCCGACGACTTCGCGGCGGGCGGCCTGACTGCGGATGACCCGGCAGGAAAAGGCGGTCTTGCCGGCCTTGCGGGCGGCCGCCCCGATCAGGAGGACATTCAGCGCTTTCAGCATTTCGGCCCCGATCGTTCCGATCGAGGGTATAGTATAATAGCAAAACCCGAAACGGCATGAACATTCTGATCGATGGCGTTTCCTTCACCGTGCCGGCGGGCCTGACCGCCCTCGAGGCGGCCCGGGCCAACGGCATCGACGTCCCCTCCCTCTGCTGGCATCCCCGGACCGGTGCGGCCGGCCGCTGCCGGGCCTGCCTGGTCGAGGTGGAGGGAGTGGAGCGCCTGAAGGAAGCCTGCGCCCTGGAGGTGCGGGAAGGGATGTCTATCCGGACCGCGACGCCGCGGGTTCTGGCCGCCCGCCGCCTTGTCGTCGAGCTCCTCCTGGCGGGCGGCGGCCACGACTGCCTGTCCTGCCAGGCCAATGGGGCTTGCGAGCTGCAGAGTCTGGCCTACCGGCTGGGCATCGAGAGGCCCGCCTTCCTCACGGGCCGGGACAAAGAGCCTCCCGATGAATCCTCCGAGGGCATCATCCGCGACCTCGACAAGTGCATTCTGTGCGGCCGCTGTGTCGCCTCCTGCGGGGAGAATGTCCTTCACGAAGTGCTGGACTTCGCCGGCCGCGGGGCCCGGTCGCGGCTTGTCTGCGACGACGGCCAACCGATGGGCGGGTCTACCTGCGTCCAATGCGGCGAGTGCGTCCAGGTCTGTCCGGTCGGGGCCTTGGTTTACAAGCGGGCTCGGGGGAAGGCGCGGCCTTGGGAGACCGAGGCGCACCGGGTCGTCTGCCCGTACTGCGGCGTCGGCTGCCTCATCGATCTGCGGGTCAAGGACAATCGCTGGATGTGGTCGGAAGGGGTCGAGGACGGCGCGGCCGGGCTGCCCAACCGCGGTATGCTCTGCGTCAAGGGCCGCTTCGGGTTCGATTACGTCGCCTCGCCCGATCGCCTGACGACACCGTTCCTGCGGCAGGGCGGCGAGCTGCGGCCGGCGACCTGGGAAGAGGCGCTGTCCTTTGCGGCGGCCCGCTTGGCCGAGATCAAGAGCAAGTATGGGCCGCGCTCGCTCGGTGTCTTCAGCTCGGCCAAGGTCTCCAACGAAGAAAACTACGCCCTGATGCGCTTGGCCCGGGGCGTCCTGGGGACGAATTCGATCGACCATTGCGCCCGGCTCTGCCACGCCTCCTCGGTGGCCGCCCTGTCCGAGGTCCTCGGCTCCGGCTCCATGACCAACAGTCTTCAGGAAGCCGAGAAGGCCGACGTGATCTTCGTCACCGGCAGCAACACGACTTGGGGCCATCCCGTCTTCGGCGGCATGATCCGGCGGGCCGTCAAGCGGCGGGGCGTGAAGCTCATCGTAGCCGACCCGCGCCGGATCGAACTGGCCGAGTGCGCCGACATCCACCTCCGCCACCGCAACGGCACCGACATCGCCGTCCTGATGGGCCTGCAACACGTCATTGTCAGGGACGGCCTGCACAGGCCCGAATTCATCCGGGCGCGCTGCGAAGGCTGGGACGCCTATCTCGACAGCCTGGCCTTCTATACCCCTGCGACGGTGGAATCGATCACCGGCATCCCGGCTGATGCGCTGACTGCGGCGGCGCGGTTGTATGCCTCGGCCGGCGCGGCCGCGATCTACTTCGGCATGGGCGTCGCCCAGCACGCCCATGGGGTGGATAATGTCCGAGCCTTGGCCAACCTGGCCCTTATCACCGGCAACATCGGCCGCGAGGGCACGGGCATCAATCCGTTGCGCGGCCAGGTCAACGTCCAGGGCGCGTCGGATATGGGTGCCTTGCCCAATGTCTTTACGGGGTATCAGCCTGTGACCGACCCGGCCGTCCGGGCTGCCTTCGCCGCGGCCTGGGGGGCGGATCCGGCGGCCATGGATTCCGCACCCGGGTTGACCATGACCGAGATGGTGGCCGCCTGCGGCGACACGATCCGGGGGCTCTACATTATAGGCGAGAATCCCATGGTGGCCGATCCCAACCTGAACCACGCCGAGAAAATGCTTCGGCGGGCCGAGCTGATCATCGTCCAGGACATTTTCCTGACCGAAACCGCCCAGCTGGCCGATGTCGTCCTGCCCTCGGCCTGCAGCTTCGAAAAGACAGGCACCTACACCAACTCCGAGCGCCGGGTTCAGATCAGCCGCAAAGCGCTCGACCCGCCCGGCCAAGCCCGGCCCGATTCGGAGATCATCGCCGACCTGGCCGCCCGGCTTGGGGCGAAAGGCTTCCCGGCCGGGCCCGAGCAGCTGTATCGGGAAATCCGAAATCTGACGCCATCCTATCGGGGCATCACCTATGAGCGGATTGCGGGCCAAGGCCTGCGCTGGCCCTGCCCCGACGAAAGCCATCCCGGCACGCCGATCCTTCACGCCGCCTCTTTCCCTCGGGGCAAAGCCAAGCTTTCCGCCGTGGCCTATGTCCCTCCGGCCGAGGAGCCGGACTCTTCCTATCCCTTCCGTCTCAACACCGGGCGCCTCCTCCAGCACTACCATACGGGCAGCATGAGCCGCCGGTCCGAGGTCCTGTCCGGGCTCGTGCCGCGGGGCATGGTCGAAGTCCATCCCGTGGACGCGGCCTGCCTCGGCCTGATCGACGGCGAGATCGTCCGCGTGTCCACCCGGCGCGGGACGATCGATATCGCGGTGCTGATAACGCCCCGGGTCGCGGCCGGGGCGATCTTCATCCCCTTCCACTTCGCCGAGGCAGCGGCTAACCGGCTGACCCTCGACGTCCTCGATCCGCTGGCCAAGATCCCCGAATACAAAGTCTGTGCGGCCCGGCTGGACAAAATCGCGGCCGGGGAGGCCGAGGCATGATCGACGCCGGCTTGGAGCGCAAAATCCTGGATCTGGCGGCCCGGTATCCGCGCCGGGAGGCGGCGCTCCTGCCCGTCTTGAGCCTGCTTCAATCCCTGACCCGAGGCCCGCTGCTCCAGGAGGACTTGGCCGCGGCGGCCCGCCTGCTGGGCGTCTCCCTGGCCGGGGCGTTCGGCGTGCGAACGTTTTATTCGCTCTACCATGACCGGCCGGTCGGGACCCATCACCTGCAGGTGGACACGTCGGTTCCCGGCTGGTTGGCGGGCGCCAAGGAAACCCTGCGGGCTTTCGAGGCCGGGCTCGGCATCCAGGCGGGAGGAACGACGCCCGATGGGCTGTTCTCGCTGGAGGAAGTCGAAGATCTCGGTTCATCGGATACGGCCCCGATCGTTCGAGTGGCCGGACGGCTTTGCGAACGAGTCACGCCCGAACGGGCGGGAGTTCTGTTGGACGCGCTCCGAAGCGGCCGGGTTGCGGCTTGGCCGGCCGATCGACGCATCGTGTCCGAATGCGGCATCCTGTTGGGCCGGGCCGCCCGAGGGGAGCCCGTAGGCTTGGCGGCGTATGTCCGCGACGGCGGCTACCGGGCTTTGGCCAAAGCCCGCTCGATGAGCCCGGAGGCGATCGTCGCCGAAGTCAAAGCCTCCCGTCTCCGCGGACGCGGCGGCGCGGGCTTCCCGGCCGGCCTGAAATGGGAGGTGGCCCTGGCCGCCTCCGCGCCTGTGACCGTGGTCTGCAATGCCGACGAAGGCGAGCCCGGTACTTTTAAAGACCGCGTCCTTATGGAGGGCGACCCGCACCTTTTAATCGAGGGGCTGGCCATTGCGGCTCGAGCCCTGGGGGCTGAACGGGGATATATTTACATTCGAGGCGAATTCGATCGGGCTGCCGGTCTCTTGGAGACGGCGCTGGCGGAGGCCCGGGCGGCCGGCTGGCTGGGAGCGGGGGAGAGGGTCTTCGATCTTCTCGTCCACCGCGGTGCCGGGGCCTATATCTGTGGCGAAGAGACCGCGCTGCTTGAATCGCTGGAGGGCAAGCGCGGCCAGCCTCGCCTGCGGCCGCCTTACCCGGCCGAACGGGGGCTGTTCGGCGGCCCCACCGTCGTCCACAACGTCGAAACACTGGCCTGCCTGCCGTTCATCGTCGGGAAGGGCGCCGAGGCTTTCCGGGCCATCGGATCAGCGGACAATTACGGACCGAAGATCTATTGCGTCTCCGGCCGGGTCGCCCGGCCGGGCGTCTACGAGATGCCCATGGGCGTCGGGCTGGAAGACCTGATTGATCTGGCCGGGGGGGCCACCGGCCGGATGAAGGCCGTCCTCGTCGGCGGCGCATCGTCGGCCATTCTGACGGCGGCGGAGGCGGCCGGGCTCAAGCTGGATTTCGACTCCTGCCGCCGGCGGGGGACGATGCTGGGCTCGGGCGCCGTAGTCGTCCTGGACGAATCGGTCTCCATCCCGGCCTTGGCCGAACGGACCATGGCCTTTTTTGCCCGCGAATCGTGCGGCGCCTGCGTCCCCTGTCGGGAAGGCTCGGACGCCGTTGGGCGGCTGCTCCGCCGCTTGGCGCGCGGAGAAGGGACGGCCGGGGACCTGAATCTGGCCGCCGCCCTCTGCTCGGGAATCGGAGGCACGACTTTATGCCCGTTGGGAGACGCTTTCGCCACGGCTGTGGGATCGATGCTGGCGAAGTTCCGGCCGGAATTCGAAGCCGGACTGGCCGGGCCGGTTACTTCGACGCCGCAGCCTGCTTGAGCGACAGCGAGATTCTTTTCAAGACCAGATCGACCGACAGAACCTTGACCTTGACCACCTGGCCGACCTTGACGGCCTGGCGGGGGTCCCGGACGAACTTCTCGGCCAGCTCGGAGACATGGACCAACCCGTCCTGGTGGACGCCGATGTCGACGAAGGCGCCGAAGTTGGCTACGTTGGAGACGACCCCTTCCAGGATCATCCCTTCAGTCAGATCCTTGATGTCCTTGACGCCCTCGGGGAACGAGGCGTAGTTGAAAGCCGCCCGGGGATCGCGGCCGGGCTTTTCCAGCTCGCGCACGATGTCGACGATGGTCGGCAGGCCGGCGTCCTCGGTTACGAAGGATTTGGGGGAAATCTTGCGCAGCAGGGCCGTGTTGCCGATCAGGTCGCCGACGGAGGCGGACAGGGACTCGGCCATCCGTTCGACCAAGCCGTAGCGCTCGGGATGGACGGCCGAGCCGTCCAAGGGGTTGGCGGCGCCCGGGATGCGCAGGAACCCTGCCGCCTGCTCGAAGGTCTTCTCGCCCAGCCCCTTGACCTCCATCAGCTCGGCCCGCGCGGCGTAAGGGCCTCTCTCGTTGCGGCGCCGGACAACAGCTTCTGCTGTCGCCTTATTCAGCCCCGAGACGTGGCGGAGCAGCTCCTCCGAAGCCAGATTGAGGTCGACGCCGACCGAATTGACGCAGCTTTCCACGACTTCGTCGAGAGCGGTCTTGAGACCGGTCTGCTCGACGTCGTGCTGGTATTGCCCGACGCCGATCGAGCGGGGCTCGATCTTGACCATCTCAGCCAGAGGGTCCTGCAGCCGGCGGGCGATGGAGATGGCCCCCCGGATGGTGATGTCGAGCCTGGGGAATTCCCGCACCGCCGCTTCGGAGGCGCTGTACACGCTGGCCCCAGCCTCATTGACCACGACGACGGCCGGCCTTCGGCCCGCCGGCAGCTCGTCCAGCGATTCGCGGATGAACTGGACGGTCTCGCGCCCGGCGGTGCCGTTGCCGACGGCGATATAGGCGATGGCGTATTCGGCGATCATTTTCAGCAGGGTCAGCTTGGCCCCGTCGGTATCGTTGCGGGGCTCGTTGGGATAGATGGCGGCGTTCTCGAGGAACTTGCCGGTCGCGTCCACCACGGCCAGCTTGCAGCCCGTGCGGAATCCGGGGTCCACACCCAACGCGGGCTGGCGGCCGGCCGGCGGGGAGAGGAGCAGGTCTTTGAGGTTGGCCCCGAAGACCTGAAAGGCTTCCTTCTCGGCCTTCTCGATCAGCCCCTGCCGGACTTCAGTCTCGACGGCGGGCGCCAGGAGGCGGCCCAAAGCGTCGATCGCGGTCTCGACCAGGCGGGGCGCGGAGGCGGCGTGCGGGTGGCGGACAAAGCGATAGACAAGAGCACGGACGGCTTTCTCCTGAGGCAGGTCGAGCTTGAGGGCCAGAACCTTCTCCCGCTCTCCCCGCATCATGGCCAAGACTCTGTGCGAAGCCAAGGTGGAGACTTTCTCCCTGTAGTCGCGATACATCTCGTATTTGGTCTTTTTGTCGGCGAAACCTTTGCGAACAGCCGAGACCAGGATGCCTTCCTCAGCGGCTAGCGTTCGCAGCTCTTTGCGGGCGTCGGCATCATCCGACCATTCCTCGGCCAGGATGTCGCAGGCGCCGGCCAGGGCGGCCTCGGCCGTTTCCAGGCCCTTCTCGGGGTTGAGATATTTCTCGGCTTCGGCGTTGAGGTCCGCCTCGGGCTCGGACAGGTCGGCCAGCCAGCGGGCCAGCGGCTCCAGTCCGGCTTCGCGGGCCTTGGAGGCCCGGGTGGTTCGCTTGGGCTTGAAGGGGAGGTAGAGATCCTCGAGCTCGGTCTTGTCGGCCGTTTCGCCGATCCGGGCCTCGAGCTCGGGCGTGAGCTTGCCCTGCTCGCGGATCGAGGCCAGGATCGTTTCCTTGCGGGCCTCGAGCTCCTTGTAGTAGGCATAGCGATGGGCGATGTCGCGGAGCTTCGTCTCGTCCAGGTTGCCCGTTCGCTCCTTGCGGTAGCGGGCGATGAAGGGGACGGTCGCCCCCTCGTCGAGAAGCGCCAGGGTGGCCTGGATCTGGCCGGCGCCGGCGTTGAATTCCTTGACCAATCGTTCCGCGATTTGCACGTCCTTCAGTCCTTTCTCCGAATCGGTCGATGATGATACCACAAGCCGGGCCGGGATGAAAAAAGGCCCATCTCCCGATTTCGGGGGGAGCGGTCCGGAGCGTCGTCCCGGCGGCTTCGGGCCTTTAACGCCTTTTCCCACCGATCTCCTCGGCGCCTCCGGAACTCCGCACGTTTATTCACTCGAATCCACCTGCCCACCCACTTCATCGCGTTCCCCATGATGGATGCATGCTCAAACATCCTCCGGCGGCTGCAGCGCTTCGCAGTCCTTGTCGGGACGTCGTTGCGACAGTCCCCGCGAGGGTTGGCTACCCTCGGAGAGAGGTGGAAAAAGGCTAGGCCCTCGCGATTTCGCCGTTGGCCGACACTCCGGACCGCTTTACCTTCCCCGAAATCGAGAGATGATTCATTATTCAAGCCCCGTTTCGGGCGGCCCGGCGATCAGCCCAGGGGGTCGATCTTTTGGGCCTCCCGGCAGACGGGCGATTCCGGCAGGAACAGCGCCAGCAGGATGGCGCCCGCAACCAGGCCGGCCAGCCCGAGGAGCGAGGTCGTCATCGAGCCGGTGGCCTTGTTCTTGAGGGCATCCATGGCCAGGATGAAGATGATGCCCGAGATTTGGCCGGAGACAAGGAGCAGGCTGTTCGAAGTTCCTTCGGGCGCCGGGTGGGTGATCTCGGCCGCGTATTGGAAGCCGATCGGCCCGGCACTCAAGAGGAAGAAGCCGACGAAAAACCCGGACAGCATCAGCAGCCGGATATCCGCGGCGAAGGTCAGGCCGAGAAGGCCCGGCAGGAGGCCGGCCACGGCCAGGATGATGAACGGCTTGCGTCGGCGAAACTTATCTGAGAGAAGGGGCATGATCACGGCGCCGAGGATGCCGCCGATGAGCATCAGGCCGCCGACCCGGCCCGCCTGGGCGATGCTGAAGCCGCGGGGGCGGACGATATCCTCGATCCAGGTCGAGACGCAGTTGAACAGCCCCAGGCCGATGAAGAAGATGCCCAGGAGGAACAGGAAATCCCGCCGCTTCATCATCGAGCGCAGGCCGTCGAACATCAGGGCCCGCTCCTCCCGGCCGACCGGCGTCGGTGGGCGGTCGCGGGCCAGCAGGAGGAAGAGGACGGCCGAAACGGCGGCCGCGATGCCGTAGATCGTCAACATCCGGACCATGCCCACCCGGACGAGTAGCATCGGAGTCAGGAACATGGCGGCCAGGGGGCCGAGGTAAAGGGCCAGCGTGCCCAGGCCGGCCGCCGTGGCCCGCTCTTTGGCCGGAAACCAGCGTGCGGCCAGGGTGGTGATGGCTCCCAGAACGAACGGCTGGCCGAAGGCCAGGCCGATCTGGCAGATGAAGACCATCGTGAAGTTGGAGGCAAACAGGCCCCGGGCCAGCCCGAAGCCGCCGGTCGCGACCGCCCCGATGCCGACGGCGGTCTTGAAGCCGAGGGTATCGATGGCCCAGGCCGAGGGGATGACGATCAGGATGTAGACCGCCATGAAAACCATCGACAGCAGCCCGATCATCAGGTCGGAGCGGCCGTAGAACTTGGCCGCCTCGCTGGTGATCGGGGCGAAGGAGATCCACAGGACTTGGGTCATAGCCCCCAGCAGGACGAAAGCCAGAAGGACCACCCAGCGGTATCCGTAGGCTTTGAGGTTGCGTTCATTCATCGGGCCCTCCTTGGCGATCGTCGGTCCGTTCCGGGATCCGTCGAGACGGCTGCCCGGGGTCGAAGATTCCCGTTCGAGGTCTATTTTGCGGGCGGTGAGGACGGCGAAACCGCCGCCGCCGGCGGCGGCGCCAGATTCTTCCAGTTCAGCATGGCATTCGTAACCAGGGCGAAGGAGCCGTGCGTTTCGTGCCGCCACATCGGGTTGAAGGCGAACAGGACGGCGTGGCCCGCCCCGATCGTCGAGTCGATAAGCGCGGGTGTCCCGGCCAGTTCGTCGCCTCCGGCCAGTCCGCCGGCGATCAGGAGGTCGGCGGTACGGGCGAATTGCAGGATGGTCCGCGGGCGCGGGGCCGAAGACGTCACCATGCGCGGATCCGCCGGCGGCGTCGGGTTGGCCTTGCGGAAGTCCTCGACGGCCTTCTGGCCCAGGTCGCGCGGTCGGCCCTGCGGGATATCGGGGTCGCTCTGGCTGCCTCGTCCCGACGGCCGGCCTGAGGCGGTCATGCCCCCGCGGCCGCCGAAGCCGCCCGAGCCGAAGCCGAAGACCGGCGACTGGCTGAAGTAGACGCCCAGCGAGTCGTCGTAGCCGTAGACGATCGGACTGGCCTTGTCGGCGACGTCGGCCTTGAACACGGAGCCTCCGGCGATCAGGTTGGGCGTCGTTCGGACGGCGATGCCGGGCGCGAACCCGAAATGGATGGGCAGGATGGAGCTGTTGGTCAGGGTGATGAACAGCCCGCCGTCCTTGATGAAGTCGCGCAGGTGCAGGACTCCCTCGAGCTCGACGCCGCCGCGGATGTCCTCCGTCGAGTCTTCGGTACCGATGTTGGGGGTGACGGCCGTCTTCTTCCAAGCCGTCGGCTTGTCCCCGAGATTGCCGTTGACGATGCTCATGGCGTCACCGGAGGAGGGGCCGAAGAGGATGACATCGTACTTGTCCCGCAGCCGGGCGTTGTCGCGGACGGCGTGAACCGAGACGTAGTCGTAAGGGATGCCCAGCTCGTCCAAGGCGATCCGGACCCAGCCCTCGTTCTGGGTGTTCTGCCAGGTGTGCATCAGGGCGATCCGCGGCACGATCATCTCGTGCGTCGGCACGGCGGGCGCCGCCGCGGCGCCGATCACGGTCAGCCCGAATTCCTTGCCGGCCGCGTCCAGGGCGGCCTCCAGGCCAGGCCCGTTCTCGGCCGGCTTGACGATGAAGCTGCCGAGGTTGAACTTCCGGCCCTCGGCTTCGAAAGCCTTTTCGGCCGCGTGGATCCGAAGGTCCTTGGCTTTGAACCGGAACGAAGCCAGCCCGTTGTCACCGTTGTGATTGATGAGATAGGCCGCCGCCGGAGCGCCCGGCGTCGGTTTGATCAAGCCGCCCGGCGCCTGGGCCGGTCGCTTGACCAGGCTCATCGGCGCCGCCAGGACCGCGACGTCGGTCAGCCGGACGACTTTGACGTTGAACAACGGGCCGAGCTGCCAGCCGACGTCGTCGTAGGGGCGGGCGTCGGAAGTGTTAAAGAACTGCTTGTCGAGGAGCATATCGGCCATGCGCGAGTAGGGCTGGTCCATGCGGACGACATAGGATCCCGCGGGATATTCGATGTCGCCGGTTTTGAAAGCTTTTTCGGCCTTGTGGATCTCCACGCCCTGGGCCTGCAGCAGCCGCAGCAGGCGGGCCTGCAGGCCGACTCGGGGATCATTGGCGGGGAAAAGATAGGCGGCCGGGCCTTCGGCCCTGGCTTTGGCGATCGAGCGCTTGCTCTTGAGGTAGAAGTTTTCAAGAAAGCGGACCCGGTTCGCGGCTACGTTGTTGATCCCGACGAGCAGGGCGCTTTGCTGGAGGTTGACGTTGTTGCGGATGGACCAGACGACTTGAGCCAGCGGCGGGTTGGGCTTGTACCAGGCCCGATCGGTCGAGTTCGAGACGATCCGGGTCGAGCCGTCGCCGGCACCCTGGGTCTCGTAAAAGCGGCCGATGGCGTTGTGGCCGTTGGCGGCGTAGAAGGCGTAGTTGGGGGCCCAGCCGTCGTAGTAGGCGAAGGTCCAGACGCCGGGCACGCCTTCGCGGGTCATGGCGTCGACCTCGTGGAAGGCCATCATCTGCCATTCGTCGATGACGATCGGGTCGAGCCAGGCGTTGTAGGGGCCGGAGCCGGTGGAGATGTAGAGGTGGGAGGCCGACTCGTGCAGGTCGTGCATGACCTGGGGATGATAGTCCAGGGCCGCGGCCATGATATTGCGGGACAGGACCAGGCCCAGACCGATGTTGTCGCGGTTGTCGTCGTGGCCGATATATTTGCCCCACCATAACAGGCGACTGGTGATGTTTGTCTTGGGATCCTTGCGGGGGGCCATGGCCACGTCGACGTACTTGTCGCGGCCGTCGACCTCGAGGATCGGCGTGATCAGGACGATGGCGTTGTCCCGGATGGTCCGGATGAACGGCGTCTCGTCCACGGCCAGCCGGTAGGCCAGCTCCATGAGCATCTCGACCGATCCGGTCTCGGAGGAATGCATCCCCCCGGTGGCCCAATAAAAGGGCTTGGCTTTTTTGATGATCGCGGCAGCCTCCGCCTCGTTTGTCTTGCGGGGGTCGGCCAGGCGGGCGGTCATGTCTTTGTAACGGTCCAGGTCGCGAATGGAGGCTTCGTCGCCGATCGCGGCCACGATCCAGTCCCGGCCCTCCTCGGTCTTGCCGAGCCGGAAGACCTTGACCCGGGGCGAAGCCTTGTCCAGGGCGTCGAAGTACTTATAGACGTCTTGCGAATAGCTCAGGACGTTAGGCGCCCCGACGATGTGCCCGAGGACCTCGAGCGGGGAGGGGACGCCGGACGACGAGGCCGGCAGGTAGTCGACGTATTTCGTCAGGAAGGCCTTTTCGGTTGTGAACTCGCGGATCTTCTTCGTGTAGGCTTCATGGATCCGCTGCGGATAGGCGGCGGAAACGACGATGAGGACGGCCAGGGCGAGAGTCCAGGCCTTGCGACGGGGGTGGATCATGGGTCTCCTCCAGATGGGCGCCAAGATGAGGATAACCATAGTTTTTTTCGGGGCGACGGTCAAGGAGGGCTCAGAGTGTAAAGGGCAAAATAGAGCTCCCGGCCTCGCTCAATGCGAGGGGTGCGCATCGTAGATGCTCTCGAATTCCGGCGACAGGTCCGAGAACGCCCTCGCGACCTCGGGATCGAAGTCCCCGGGCCGGGTGCGGCCGTCCCCCTCCAGGATGATCCGGACCGCCGTCACATGGTCGAAGCCGGGTTTGTACGGGCGGGGGCTCCTGAGGGAGTCATACTGATCGCAGATGGCCACGATTCTGGCTTCAAAGGGGATTTCCTCGCCCCGCAGTCCTTGGGGATAGCCTTGGCCGTTCCATTTTTCGTGGTGATGGAGGGCGATGACGCCCGACAGCTGGATCTTGGGATGGTCCGACTTGGCCAGGATGCGCTCGCCGATGCGGGTGTGCTCCTTCATGACGGCATATTCCTCCGTCGTCAGCGGCCCCTGTTTGAGGAGGATCCGATCGGGGATGCCGATCTTGCCCAAATCGTGCATGAAGCTGGCGAACGTCAGCCTCTCAACCTCTTCCGGAGTCTGCTTGAGGCGGCGAGCCAGCCGTTCCACATAAAGTCCGATCCGGGTGATATGCTCGCCGGTTCCCGACTCCCTGGACTCGACGGCCCGGGCCAGCCGGAGGATCATCTCGTTCGACATTTTATTGATGACGGAGAGGGCTTCCTGCAGATCCCGGGTCCGGTCGCGGACGGTTTCTTCGAGGCCGGATTCATATCGATCCTCGGCCGCAAGCAGGCGCGCGATCTTTGCGTTCAGCCCTTGGGTTGAGAGAAAACCGGCCAATCCGGCCTTTACGACCGGCGATTCCGCAGTCCCCGCTGCGGCTCCGCTTAGGCGCGCGACAAGAGTTCTGGATTTGGCGTCCAAGCGGCGCGCGGCTTCGTCGAGCCGGAAGAAATAGGCCAGCCCGAACGCGGCCACGGCGGCGAACCCGAACAGGACCGGGCGAACCCAAGTTTCGAGCTTGGCGAAAAGGCCGTACGAAGCGACGGCCATCCCAGCCAGGGCCGCGGCCAAAAAAAGAACCGAGACGGCCTCGGACTTCCGCCGCAGCGGAAGGTAAAACAAGAGGGCGCCCAGCAGCACAGCAGGCCATCGGAGGATCCGGCCGACCGGGCGGATGGCCCGGCCGTCGAGCAGATTGCTCAGGATCTGGGCGTGGATTTCGACGCCGGACATCGTGTTCCTGTCTTCGGTGAAGGGGACCATAAGCTGGTCCCCGAGACCCGGCACGGTCAAGCCGGCCAGCAGGATTTTGTCCCGGAAAAACGAGGCCGGGTAAAGCCCATCAAGAATGTCGACGAGTGAAATGGATTCGAACGTCCCCGGCGGACCGTAAAAGTCGATGGCCGATTCATCCTCTTGGCGGATCGTCCCCGGCCCGGGCTTGCGGCCGTTCGGGACGGCGCTGCGCCGGAGCGGCCGAGCGGCCGCGATTTCGTAAAGAACGGAGGCGAATGACGGCAGGATGGCCGCGGTGGTATGGAGCGTATGATAAACGCTTCGCACGATCCCATCGGGCCCGGGCTCGATCTGGACATGGCCATGCCTCAGGCCGTCGAGCGGAGAGAAGGGGAGCGAGATCTCGTTGCGCGGGGTGATGGCGATGGGCAGCACGACGCGGCCGTGGCGTCGGATGGCGGCGGAGAGAAGCCCATCGTCCTCGGAGGATTCGGCCAGCAGGAAATCCAGGCCGACAGCCCGGGCTCCCGCGGCGGCGTCGAGCAGTTGAGCATAATAGCGGCGTCGGATCGGCCATCGCCCGAGCCGGGCCAGAGTCCGATCGTCGACGGCGGCGATGAGGATGGTGCGGTCTCCGGGGATGGCGCCCCGGAGCCGGAACGAAAGATCATAGAAAGAGCGATCGAATCCCTCGAAAAAACCCAAGGCCTCGATGACGAGGAGTAGGCTCAAGGCGGCCAGGACGGCAGCCAACTCGCGACGGAGGCGTGGCCGCGGCATGATCAGAGGAGGAGGACCAGGAGCAAAACCAGGGGGAGAATCATGCAGGGAGTACACCAGCTCAATAGGCCGCGGCCGATCTTGAAGGTTTCCGGGGCCGAGGCGGGGCTTTCCCCACCCTCGCCGTCGAGCGCCTTGATCTGGACGTAATAAATTCCCGCCGCCAATGGCTTCGCGATATCAAGGCTTCCGGCCGAGACTAAGGAGTCGTGAATCAGTCGCATGAACCGAGCATCTTCGGCGACTTGGCAGCGAAACAGCTTGCCTGCCCCGAGATCTTTCCAACGGAGAAGGACCCAGGATCCTTTGATCCGCGGTTTCTCCAGGACGGGCGCGGCCAGCGGCGGAACGACCGTCACCGTGATCGGGGGAGACCAGGCGCTCTCGAAGCCGCCGGCCGCCATCGACCGAGCCCGGAAGTAAAACGTCCCCATCGCGGGCCAAGGCAGGCTCGATGTCGGACCGGACTCGATTCTCTCGGAAACGATCTTGGCAAAAACCGGGTCCTCCGAGACTTGGACTCGATAGCCCTCGGCGCCCTCCTCTTTTGGCCAAGTCAGCGGCAACGCGCCGATTTGCCGGCGGAACCCTCCAAGGGGGGCCGCGATCGAGGGAGGCCCCGGTCGGGTCCGGACATGGACTTCGACGGGATCGGCGGGGAGGCCTTCAAGCCCCAAATCGTCCATGGCCCGGGCTTGCAGATAGTACAGCCCGTCCGGGACGGATTCGACGCGGAAAGGGTCCCCCGGCTGGAAGGTCGCCTCGACGGCGACGTCCCGTCCCTCGCGGTCCTTGGTCAGGGCTGCGGTATAGGCGACGACCCCCGGTCGCGGGTCGTACCGAATGGCGAACGGCAGAGCTCGGTAAACCGTCTCGAAGCCGACGGGCTGGGGGCCGGGGAGGAGGGCTTTGGGCGGGAGCGGCGCTTCGCCTTTGCGGACGGCCGTTCCGAAGCCGGGGGGCACGTCGATGGGCGTCCGCATCGCCTCGACGACGACGGTCCCCTCCAAGACTTCGGCTCGGGAAGTGCCGTCTGCCCCGGCCGAGGTTCGGAAAATGGTCCCGCGGGCGGCGCATTGGGCGGAGGGGGTTTGGATTTCGGTCCGGGATTCCGCTCCTGTCGCTTTGCGGATCCGGGTGATGACTTTCCCCGCCTGGAGGAAGAGATGTTTGAAGATCGAACCTCCCTGCCGGCGCAGCGTTGAAAGGCCGAGGGTCGTCTGCGGCCGAAGAAGACAGGAATCGCCGTTTTCAAAGGCGATTTCGAGGACGCTGGCCTCGCGCGTTCGAACCAGGCTCCCTTCGGAAATCCGGCTCCGCAGCGCGAGCGGCGTCCAGACGGAGCTCCCCGGCGCCTGAACTTCGGCCGTTCCGCTGAGGAAGTCGACGACGCCTTCGGCCGGAGCCTCCCGGAGCAGACGAACGGGGATGATCAGAATCTGGCCCGGGCTGATCCGGTCCGGATTCGAGAGACGATTGATCCGGGCGATCTCGCGCCAATCCGCGGGATTCGCCAGATACATTTTCGCGATCGCCCCGACTGTGTCTCCCTGGGCGACCCGGACTTCCACGACCTGGTCGGGAGGGACTTGGCCAAGGACAATCCCGCCCAACAAGGCCAGAATGACGAAGAACCAAGCCAGCCGCATGAAAACCTCCCCCCCGCTCCGGGCTACAGGTATTTGCCGCCGATGTAATCGCTGAGCTGGTTGATCAGGGTCTCCTTCTCGGAGATGATCGACTTGACGACGTCGCCGATCGAGACCAGCCCGGCGAACTTGCCTTCGTCGCAGACCGGGAGATGGCGGACGTGCTTGGCCGTCATCAGGACCATGCACTCCTCGACGGTGTTGGCGGGCTTGATGTAGTACATCTTATCGACCGGGGTCATGATCTCCTCGACCGCGGTCTCTTTGGAGGTCTTGCCCAGCAGGATGATCTTGCGGGCGTAGTCGCGCTCGGTGATGATGCCGGCCGTCTCGCCCTTCTCGTCCATGACCATCAAGGCGCCGATCTGCTTCTCACTCATTAGCTTAAGGGCGTCGAAGACCTTGGCCTTGGGCGATATCGACCAGACCGTGGAGCTTTTTTCGTTCAGCAGATCCTTGACCGTGTTCATGGACTGTCTCCCTTCACTAAACTTACAAAACCTGTCAAATTGCTGTAATCATTCTAGCCCGATCACGGGGCGAATTCAAGCCGCAGGCTGACGATCTCGCGGGCCGCCAGGAGGAGGGGGCCGGCCAGGGCCGCGCCCCGCCCGCCGTCGACATCGGCCCGGAAGACATGCAAACCCGCTAGCGGCGGCAGCCGGATTTCGGCCGGCCGGTCCGAGGCGTTAAAGACGCGTAAAAGCAGAGCCGAGCCGCCGTCGACCGGCTTGAGCGAGGTGGCGACGATGTCCGGATTCGAAAGGGCCGGAATCGGGCGCGCGGCCGACGCGGCCGCGGACGTGACGATCAGCGG
The DNA here is from genome assembly GCA_026393855.1 of Candidatus Aminicenantes bacterium. Classification (NCBI taxonomy): domain Bacteria; phylum Candidatus Aminicenantota; species Candidatus Aminicenantota bacterium. Next base: position 4,760 of record JAPKZJ010000071.1, on the reverse strand, counting down.
CCGCTCGGCGTCCTGCCCGATCCGCTTGGCGATCTCGCGTCCGCTTCCGGCGTGGGGCTCGATGGCGTAGCGCAGCTCGACCGGCCCCCCCTGGTCGGCCTTGTAGTTGGTGTGCCAGTAGTTGTTCATGGCGTAGGAATAGACGGTCTGGGAGGGCTCGACGGATGTCCGCCAGGTCCTTGTCCCTTTCGGGCCGCGCGATTCATCGGTCATCCGCCCCAGCTCGGCCAGGGGCGCGTCGAGGGTCACCCAGGTGACGCCCCAGTCGCCGTTGGAGATGTCGGCTGCGTTCTGCGGGCAATAGAAATCCAGGCAGGAGCCGGCGATCTGGTCCCGGCCCGGTTCGATCCAGCCCCAGCCCAGGTCGAAGCGTAGAGTCCCGCCGGGCACCCGGAAGGGGAATCCGAGATGGACCGATTCCTTGGTCCGGATCATCGACTTGTCCAGCCGATCGATGATCTCGAGCCGGCTCGAGCCTGCGGTCAACCGGTATTCCCGGCGCAGGCCGCGACAGCCGGGTGCTTCGGACTCCACAACAATGGAGGCGACGAGCGGACCAGTCTCTCCGACCGAAATCCGGCCGCTTTTAACGCCCGCCGCGGTCTTGGGGTCGAGGCCGGGGACATAATGATAGGAATTGAGGCCGGGGAGCGCGCCGGAGTCGACAAGCTCGAGGCCGCCTTTTTCCAGCCAGCGCAGGCTTTTAACCGCGCCCGAGACGGGATCGATAGCCGCTTCCATTCTGTCGTTCTTCAACACCGGTCCCGAGGCTGTCGCGACGGTGCCGCGCCCCGGCAGGCCCGGTCCGATGGTGAAGACTTTTTCGCTGAAGGCCGGGACTCCCGCGGCCAGGACCGCCAGGGTGCCGTCCTTGAGCCGTTGCGAGGGGACCGGCCGCCCCATCTCGTCGACGACCCGGTCGCCCCGGGCGGCGGGACCGGCCGGGGCGATGACGGCTCCGGTTCGCTCGAAAGAGCAGGTGTTGAAGACGCGGAACTGCGCCGATCCGCTTTTATCGTCCCGGCCGATGATCGCGGCCAAAAGCTCGCGCGAGCGCTTGTCGGCTTCCAGGGCAAAAGCCTGTTTATAAACCCACTGCGACTTGGCGTTTTCGCCCTCGGGGTCGCTGACCGAATCGGAGGCGCCCCAAGTGTGCTCGTCCCAGAGCAGGGCTTGGCGCCAAGCCTCATCGAACGCGGGTGCCGGATATCCCTTTGGGTCGAGCATGGCCCAGAGCGTTTCGGCTTGCAGGAGCCGGACGACGGACCTCCGGTTCAGGGCGGATTCTCGGGCCGTTGATCCCGCGCCGTCCTCCCAATAGGGAGTGAAATCACCCTTGACCGAGGGGAGGGTCGCGCCGTAGCGTTTCTCGAAGGCCGCGAACATCTCCCCGGCTGTGGCGATGGCCAGCTTCGGGGTCACGAAGGCCTCGTTCCAGCGGCGCACGACGTCGGGCAGAGCCGGATCAGGGGGGCCGTTGTCGCCGCCGACGGTGTAACGGACCTGGACCATCTCATAGGGATAGCCCTTGGCCTCAAGCTCGCGGCAATAATCGAAGACCGGCTGGCCCTTGTCCGCGGTCAGCTGGCCCATGTTCATGCCGTGGAACCAGGAGTATCCGTGGCCCGCCATCCATAGCAGGATCTTCTCCCGGCCCGAAGGCGAGATCCAGTAAAACGGCTTGTCGCCCCAGGCCTTCAGGGCGCCGCCGATACGGTCGCCGCCGTCGGCGTTGACGGGCATGTAATTGGGACCGGAGGACAGGTACTTGACGCCGGCCAGAGCCAGCGCGGGGACGATGCCCCATGAATAGCTGGGAATATCGGAAATCATCGCGGTATCGATGGCCAAGCCGAACTCGCGGTTGAGGCGGCGGGCGTACGCGGTCAGCTCGATCAGCTCCTCGGGATGGCAGACCCCGGTCAGCTCGTTGGCCAGCAGGGCCTGCAGCCCGATCGATCCCTCCCGCACGGCCCGCAAAAAAGCGGCGCGCTTCTCGGCCGGGGCGCGGCGCAGGCAGGTCTCGACCGCCCAAAGAACCTCGCTGTTCCATTTGAAGCGGGCGCCTTCCGGATAGGCGGCGGTCTTGCCGATCAGCTCGACGGCCTGGTCGATGTACGCCTGATGGTCGCTCTCGACCTTGACCTGGTGCGAGGAGTACCCAATGTCGGTGTGGGAGTGGGGGAGAAGATAGAATGTCCGCGGCGTCACCGGCCGCAGGTCGACCTCAAGCCGCGACGGCTCGCCGCCCGCGGGCACGACTTCGACGACGGCCCGGCGCGGCGCTTGGACGGCGGCGACCGGAAGGTAGAACGTGTTGTACCCCGTCTCCAGCCGGACGGACTTGGCCGGCGTGCCGTCGATCTTGAGCTCGGCCGTTGCGGGAGGTGCGATGTGACTGACCGCGATCCGGATGAGTTGACGAGGGAGGTTTCCGACCTCGTCCTCACTCGCACCGCGGTCTCCGCTGGTGGTGTGAGGGCCCGGATGGCCGCCGTTGGCCAGAACCGCCGGTTCGCCCGCGGCCTGGACGAAGGGCTTCAGCTCGTATTGGAACACCATGTGCCAGTCAAGGCTGCCGCCGTTTTCGCCCGCGACGCGGAGCCGAAACGGCCGGCCCGGCGTCAGCGCGGCGCGCTGCACCCGCAGGGTCATGAAGCCGAACAACTCGCCGAACTGGTCGACTAGGGTCGTCTTGAAGGAAAGCGATAAGCCGTCGGGGCCGGGAATATCCCAGTCCTTGTCGCCGGCCCCCGCTGCCGTCCGGAAAGAGAAGCCGGGCCGCCCGTCGACCGTCAGGTCGAAACGATGGGCGCCTTTCCCGGAAGCCAGCCCGCAGAGCCAGATGAAAGACGCTTCGGGGGCGTCGAATCCGGCCGGGACGGGCTCTGTCTCCCATTCGACGGCCATCCGGCCGTCCGTGGCCCGCACCAACAGGGCCGAGGTCGCATCCGGATAAGAGGAGTGATAGCCGATCGTCTCGCCGGAGATCGACCGGGCATAGCCCTTGAGCCATGCGGCCTTCGCGGCGGCGGGCGAGGCGCTCGGCGTGTCGGGGGCGGCGAGGCCGTCGGCGCGGGCGTGGTCATGAGCATCCATGGGAGGAAGGTTCCCAAGAATCAAGACGAACAGAGCGATCGCAACGGTAGCGACAAAGACCGTTCGGAAGGCTGGGGCGCGTCGCTTTTTGGTTTCAATCCCGGGTGTATCTGTCATCTCCGGCTCCCCTTCTTACTTAGCGGCGATCTTGAAGGCCCAGGCGTGGCGGCAGGGCGGTTTTTCGACCGCAGCCGGGGGGAGGTGGATGAGCATGCCCTTGCCCACGGCCTCCCAGCGGAGCGCGCCTTGGACGCCGAGCATCTCGACCCGTACTCCCGGCTTGGCCTGGCGGGAATAGATCATGATCGAGGCGGGCGGCCGCACTTCGTCCTCGTCGGCCAGATAGACGGCATAGACCGTGCCGTCGGCCAGGCTGGTGAAACAGGTCTTGGCTTCCTTGTAGGGAGCGATCGGCCTCGTCTTGTAGATGGCTTCGCCGTTTGTCTTCATCCAATCACCGATCTCGGCCAACCGCTTCAGGGATTCGGCCGGCAGACGTCCCTGCGCGTCAGGCCCGATGTTGAGCAGGAAGTTGCCGCCCTTGGAGACGATGTCGACCAGAAGATGGATGAGCCGGCCGGCCGACTTGTAATTGTCGTTGGGGACATAGGACCAGGAATTGCCCATGGTCATGCAGGTCTCCCAGACGTAGGGGAGGGGCTTTTCGGGGATCTCCTGCTCCGGCGTACGGTAGTTCTCGTACCGCCCGCCCACGGCCCGGTCGACGACGATGAGCCCGGGCTGGTGGCTGCGGGCCATGGCCGCGATGCGGGGCATGTCGATGTCCTGGTTGGCGGGCTGCTTGATCAGGCCCTTGTAGGCGGCCGGGATGGCCGGGTAGGGCTGAACCCAGCCGCCGTCGAGCCAGAGGATGTCGACCGGTCCGTAGCCGGTCATCAGCTCCTCGATCTGGGCGTAAGTGAAGTCCTTGAACTTCTTCCAGCGTTCGGGGTACTTGGCGGTGTCGTAATTGACGTGGCGGTCGGGAGTGGCCCACTCCGGGGCCCAGTAGTTGTTGGCCCGCGGGTTCGAGGCGAACGGCACGCCGGGCCCGGTGATCCGGTAATCCGTCTGCTTGGTATCGAACATGCAGAATCCGTCGTGGTGCTTGGTGGTGTGGACGACATAGCGCATGCCGGCGGCCTTGGCCGCTTTGGCCCAGGCGGCCGGGTCGAACTCGACCGGGTTGAAGGTCTTGGGCAGGGCCTCGTAGCGGCGCTTGTATTCGATGTAGTCGGGCAGGGAGCGACGGCACCAGGGCTCGTCCTCGGCGCAGATGCTCCAGGATTCGACGACTCCCCACTGGCTGTAGGGGCCCCAGTGCATCATCAGCCCGAACTTCTGGTCCTGGAACCATTGGAGCTTCTGGAGCACCTGGGGATCAGTCTCCTTGTCCTGGGCTTTCGGCGCCTGGCCTGCCAGTGCCACGCCAAGCAGGAGAACGATTCCGATGAGGACGGCCGCGCGTCGCTTCATGAGAACACCTTCCTTCGCGGGATGGGCGCATTGTACCCCGGCCCGCGGGCTCCGTCCAGAATCCGAATCGGCCGATCCCCGCCGCGCCTTGCGCGATAAGCCTTATTTGTCTAAGATGAATGCCCCCGGACGGAAGAGCGAGCCATCATGACCCCGAAACGAAGTCTCATCGTCGACGACGATCT